>CANCBY010000110.1 GCA_947374445.1 Pseudobdellovibrionaceae bacterium | reverse complement strand
TCGATTTTTCAAGGCCTCAGAAATAAAATCAAAAGAAGACATAAAAAAACCCGAAGCTTTTAGACTTCGGGTTTTTAGAATTAACACTTGTGAGGGTGTTTGGACTACATCATGCCGTCCATACCGCCCATACCACCCATGCCGCCCATACCGCCGCCAGGCATTCCGCCGCCGCCGCCAGAGTCTTTTTTAGGAGCTTCAGCAATCATGGTCTCAGTTGTCAGCATCAATGAAGATACTGAAGCTGCGTTCTCAAGAGCGCAACGAACAACCTTAACTGGATCGATAACACCATCTTTGATTAGGTCAGTGTATTCGTCAGAGTAAGCATTGTAACCCCAGTTTGCAGATTTGTTTTGAAGTACGCGGTCCAAAACAATCGCGCCATCCAAACCAGCATTGTAAGCGATTTGACGAATAGGCTCTTCGCAAGCACGTTTGATGATAGTTGCACCAAATGCTTCGTCCTCTGGAAATTTGTTTTTATCCAATTTCTGAGCGGCACGTAGCAAAGCAGTTCCACCACCAGCAACGATACCTTCTTCAACTGCTGCGCGAGTTGCATTCAATGCATCTTCTACGCGGGCTTTTTTCTCTTTCATTTCAACTTCTGAAGGAGCGCCAACGTGAACGATAGCTACGCCACCAGACATTTTAGCCAAACGCTCTTTGAGTTTTTCTTTATCGTAGTCTGAAGTTGTTTCTTCAACTTGAGCTTTGATTTGAGCAACACGAGCTTGGATGTCAGCTTTTTTACCAGCGCCATCAATGATAGTTGTGTTGTCTTTGTCGATAACAATGCGCTTAGCAGTTCCAAGGTCCGCTTGAGTCGCTTGCTCAAGTTTACGGCCCATGTCTTCAGAAATTACTTTTGCATTGGTCAACACAGCAATGTCTTCAAGCATAGATTTACGACGATCGCCGAAACCTGGAGCTTTAACAGCAGCTACGTGCAAAGTGCCACGCAATTTATTAACTACCAAAGTAGCTAGTGCTTCGCCGTCAACATCTTCAGCAATGATCAACAAAGGACGGCCAGATTTAGCAACGCCCTCAAGAACACCCAACATGTCTTTCATGTTTGAGATTTTTTTGTCGTAAACAAGGACGAAAGCGTTCTCAAGAACTGCTTCCATGCGCTCTGCATTTGTTACGAAGTATGGAGACAAATAACCACGGTCGAATTGCATACCTTCAACAACTGTTACTTCAGTTTTTGCAGTTTTAGATTCTTCGATAGTGATAACGCCTTCTTTGCCAACTTTGTCCATAGCATCAGCAAGCATTTTGCCGATTTCAGGATCGTTGTTAGCAGAGATAGTTCCAACTTGAGCTACTTCGTTTGAGCCTTTTACTGGCTTAGACAAAGCTTTCAATTCAGCAGTTACAATCGCAACAGCTTTATCGATACCGCGCTTAACCGCAGTTGGGTTGTGACCAGCAGTTACGATTTTAACACCTTCGCGATAAATCGCTTGTGCCAAAACAGTTGCTGTTGTTGTTCCGTCACCAGCTTGATCGTTGGTTTTAGAAGCAACTTCTTTAACCATCTGTGCGCCCATGTTTTCGAACTTGTTCTCAAGTTCGATTTCTTTAGCCACAGTCACACCGTCTTTAGTGATCAAAGGTGAACCAAAAGATTTTTCGATAACAACGTTGCGACCTTTAGGTCCCAAAGTTACTTTTACGGCGTTAGCCAAAGTGTTTACACCCTTCAAAATTGAAGAACGCGCATTTTCTGAAAACAGTAATTCTTTAGACATTTTTGTCTCCTATTTTAAATCGATTAAAAAAATAATTAGTTGATGATTCCGAGGATGTCTTCTTCGCGCATCATCAGATATTCGTTGCCTTCAAGTTTAAGCTCAGTGCCGGCGTATTTTCCGAAAAGAACTTTATCGCCAACTTTAACTTCTAGAGGCATAGTTTTGCCATCTTCAGTCACACGGCCTTTACCGGCAGCAACGATTTCGCCTTTTGAAGGCTTCTCTTTAGCTGTGTCAGGGATGAACAAACCGCCAGCGGTTTTTTCTTCTTCAGCCATACGACGAACCAAAATGCGATCATGCAAAGGGCGAACACCGATTGCTGATTTTGATGATTTTGTGGCCTCTTTAGCCGTTTCTTTAGCCATTTCATTCCTCCTTATTAATTAGAATGAGATTTGTTTAAGTATTAAATTATGCAAGCGTCATGAATATGGACCGACTTAGGGTTCTGTCAAGGTCAGGTAGTGAAAACTATTGAGATTTATTAAGCATCTGAGAGCTCCGGCCACAAAAAATACACCCAAATGCCATGAGGTGAGCGCAGAGCTCTAAGCTACAGCTTAAGAATCACTTAGATTAGAGCGAATTAGTTGCTGCCGCGCTGGTTGGTAGCAGATGCTGATGGCTTAGCTGCGCCTGAGGCTTGGAGGTGTTGAGAAAGTGGATAAGCACTTATATTTGCTACATTTTCTGCCGGAGCCTGCATTCCCAAGTTTGATGAGTACGCCTCTAGAAGCTCCGCAACATCTGAAGGCGACATTTGAGCGGCCGCCAGTTGAAATCGATTTTTAGCCGCCTGCAAACCCAAATAAAGAGCAACGTAGTCCGTCACCGAGAGATCTTGTGCGACTTCAAGATTCCACTGCTCTTCGTCAACCTGCTTTTCATAAAACTGAATCAGTTGATCTAGGGCAGGTGTGGTGCTCTTAATGCGAATATCAGGGTGCTTTTGAGCCGTACTTACTTCCTGAGCCTTTTTAGTTTTCAGGGCATCCGCCTGAGTTTTATTGGCGAAAATTCTCGACTGAACTTGCTGAATCTTCTCTGATTTCCAGTCTTTAAACGGTTTAATCGCTGGAGAGGTCTCCGCAAAGACCTGAGCTGCAAATGCCAAAACCAAAACCGCACCGGCGGTTACAAACTTCAATTTTTTCGGGAACTTTAACAAACTCAAGGGGCCTCCAAAACAATGACCATTTCTCGAGTTTATGCCTGTTCAAATCCGAGGCCGCGAGCTTGATCGCTCAAAAGCTAATAGCATTGAGATGACAGGGCTTTAGAAAATTTTTCCTGTCGATTTAAATGCGCCGGAGTTACAAAAAGGGGCTCAAAACTCTGGTTCTGAATAAACTAGTTAAAGACAGAGAGGTCACATTAAAAGCTGTAGTAATTCGTACTTTAACTAAAAAGGCTCGCCAACTCCGGAATAACTTCGGGGCATGATTGGTTACGGCTTTTGTCATACACTCTCGTTCGCATTTTAAATTTTGGAAGAAGCCTACCCTGATCAGACTTGTTCATAAATTCGATAATCCCCTCAATATTATTTACTAGATTATCGACCTCTTCATGCCATTTGCCTTTTTGCATCCAGTGGCTTTTGCGAGCGGAAAGAAATTCTGTCCATAGTTTCGTTAGTAATTGCTTTTTTTCAGTTGGCAAAATTTGAATAGACAGTTCTTCTGGACCGAAAAGTAAACTTAACATTGGAAAAGTTGCTTTAGGGTATTGATCAATTAAAAAGTCAACCAACTGAGGTAAATTGAAAATGTTGTAAACCTGAACAGTAATATTAAAATCTAGATTGTGAATATTATATGCTTCGAGATTGTCGTGAAGAAACTTTATATTCTTATGAATATTGGCCCAATTTGAGGGAAAGCGAATATAGTGATTCACCTCTTCGGTGCCATCTAAACTTATCATCAAATTAACTACCTTAAACTGCTTCCAAAGCTCCAAAAGTTCTGCTGGCAGCATAGTAAGATTTGTATTGTAACTTAACGTCAGTTTTTTCGCGATACCCTTTTCGATAAGACTTTTTAAAAAAACATAGTGCTGCTTGATAATAAAGGGCTCGCCTCCAGCAAAATGCAGTGACTCTAAGTCGTCAGCATATCTCAAAAACATATCCCAAAACTCTGGTCGTTCAAACCAGTCTAAAGACATAAATTCATCCGCCTCTTTATCATCGATCAAATTCATCAACCTCCATTCGGCAGTGAGACCTTTACTTGAAACGGGACTGCACATTCGGCAACGCAGATTGCAAAGATTCCCAAGACGTATGTCTGCCGAATAAAGCTTTAGAGGAAGTGAGCCATCGGGCTTCATACTTGGTAAAACACGATCAAAATGCGTGCTCCATTTTTTATTTGCCCAATACCGATGACTCGGAATACCCAAATCTTCAAACTTATAGCATCTCTCACAAGGCTTGGGCCTTATGCCCGCTAGCATATCTAAGCGCAATTCTTTCATGTAGTCAGAGTTCCACGCCTGTTCGAAAACACCCGACTCATAAACATTATATTTTCGCCCACTCGCTGATACATTTGGCAAGCTAGTGTCGGTACTGATGCAGCAAGGAAAGTTATGAGCCATCTCGCTCGTAAAATAGTGAATCCAAGGTAGTGCACACACTGTCTTGCTGGCTTGTAATTCTGATTTTTTCATTTTTGTATTTAAATATCGTCGAGCTGACTTAAACACTTGAGCCATTTGATAAGACAGACAAGAGAGCAAAGAAAAAAGTGCTCGCGTGAATCTGTTATGATGCTTCATAAAGTAACTGATCTTTTCTCTGTAACTCATAGACATACTCTATGCAACCTCTAACCAGAAGTAAAGTAATCTGAAACTTGACGTGACAAGCTCTATTTGCTGCAATTCAAGCATGAGCCTTTTAACTGCCATCCAACCAGCTATTCCAGAAGAGCGGCAAATACATCTTTGTTGGATGGTGAGCAACCTTTGCGATTTTAAATGCTCTTACTGTGCTCCTTCAAATCACAATGGAACAGTACGCGGACCAAATTTAGAAGCCACTTACAAATTCTTGGATCAATTTTTAGAACAAACCAAAAAATTTAATCTTGTGCATGTCTCTTTTACCGGCGGCGAGCCAACACTTTGGCGACCCTTTAAAGAGGTTGTGCAAAATTTAGAATCCAGAGGCGTTGAAATAGGACTGACAACCAATGGTCAAAGAAATATTAACTTTTGGGACGGCATTGCCGAAAAAATTAACTGGATCTGCCTAAGCTTCCATACGGAAAGCGCAGATCCAGACCATTTTATAAAGCTCATTTCGGCATTGGAAACAAAAACCTCCGTAAACGTAAGAGTTATGATGCCACCCGACGCCACTCTTTGGAGTAGAGGCTACAATCTGTGGAAGCGACTTCAGCAACTTGATTCCAGCTGGGGGTTTTTTATGGAAATGGTTGCCCTCGAAGACGAGTTTGGCAAGCCAAGCATGTTGCGCTTATATAGTACTGAGCAACTAGCTATTTTAAAAAGCGAAAGACCAAGGCACTCCAAAGTTCCTCAAGGTGTTAGCCCTCAAAATAGGAAACAAGTTTGGACAACAAGAGAGTTTTATTCCGACGGCACTTCGCAAATATTAAATCAGCCGCAGCTTGTTCTGAATAATGCCAATAAATTTAGACATTGGAAATGTAACGCCGGAACAGAATCAATATACATTGAGGGAGATGGAAAAATATATAAAGCTGGTTGCAAAGTGGACGGTGTCATAGGCTCTATCGATCAAGAAAATTTTCGATTGCCGGTTAAACAAGTCATCTGTCCCAAAGAGTCTTGCTTCTGCGGAACAGACATTGCTATTAAAAAAGAATTCGCAGAAAAAAAGAGATGGAAATTTTTTTAGATTATTTTTTTGCATCGAATATTTGGTTGGTAGTAACTCAAAATTATGTAGAAAAAAATGGATCCACAGACTTATTTCCAAGCGATTGGGTCAAATATCGCCATTGATGAAGATTTAATCGCTCTTTCAGAAAAAGCGCATGTCACTGCAATTGAAGCTGACGGCGGCGATAGTGATAGCTACAAAGTTTTGCATAGTCGCTATAGGACTAAGCCCAGACAAATTGCAAACAGAGGCTTCGCTCAACGGAGAAATCGCCAGCTCGAGTGTCGAGCAAATGACCGGCATACAGCAGATTAGCATGGCGATGAATCAATTGGATCAAGCATCGCAGCTGAATGCATCTGCGGCTCAAGAGATATCCGCGAACGTTACCACAATTGCTCAAAACTCAGAGCAGGTTGACATTGAAATTTTAGCTTTGAATAAGCTGATTGCTGGATGAAAAGATAGTTTTAGTCAGGGGCCTGATGGGAATGCTCGTTGGTGAAGTTTGAGAATTGCGGTTTAGACCACGGACCATAAATCAACTTTGGCCAAAAACTATCGACACTTCGAGTGTCCGAAATTTGAACGTCTGTTTCATGCTGGTGCCAATTCAAAAATTACAAAAATTGCAAATTCGGATATACCTCACGAAAGAGGTCATAAATGAAGCTCACTGCAAGAAATTTAACTATTTTTTCAATTTCGACTTTTCTGGTAGTGGCAGTTCTATATTTGAGGTTGAGTAATTCTTTTACAAGCCTTAGCGACGCGAATGAAGACAAAAATGGCAATGGGGTTTGGGATGAAGTTGAAGCTAAAATCATTCAAAAATATTCTTATTCAAAAAACATACAAAATGCCATGTTTCAAATTGCTCGTGCTGACCAGCTCGCAGCTACTGAGGAAATTTTAACGGTTAAAAGAGCTTTAGAAATTGATCAAATGGCTTCTAGGGCATTTGCGTGTGCAGACCAAATTGAGCCTTCGCTTTCTTCAATTGGCCTTGATATTGAGGCATGGGTTGTAAATACACCTGAAAGAATTAAAAAATATAATCACTACAACTCTTTGTTGAGCGGACAGGTTTTTGACACTCAATCTGATGATAAATCATGTGATTTTGAGGTCGAGAAGTGAGAGCTTTCATCCTAATTTTTACCTTATTCTCTTTTTTTTCAGGAAGATCCAACGCCTATTGTGACAAGCCTCAATTTCATATTTTTTTTGCAAACGGAATGTTCAACTCAAAGAGAGCTGCATTAAATTCGTTGCGCGAGCTGCGCAATTCACTTCCTAGAGAGCAGTCTGATGACTATTCGATTTTAGCAAATCAAGACTATCTTGCCTACAATACAAATGAAGACATATTAAATCAGCTTTTTGAAGTCGCTCGACAAAAATCTAAAGATGCTGAGATCTCATTTTGGAAATATCTGTCAAAGACCGATGAGGCGCCTAGCTGGTTTAAAACAATAGAATCAGAAATAGAAAAAAGTATTGTTTTTGATGAAGTTTCAAAAAACTCTGATCTTCGAAAACAGATAAACAAATACCGCCAGATTCTTTCAAGCCCGCAAAATCACGTAGTTACTATTGCCCACTCCCAAGGCAATATGTTCACGAATTTTGCATTTGCTACTTTGGCGCAAGATTCTTCCCTAAAAAATAGATTGAATATGATTTCAGTGGCAACTCCTGCAGGCCAGGTTTTTAATCATGGTCCTCATACCAATTTAAGCAGTGACTGTGTGGTTGCAAAAATTCCGGGTGCTTTGCTTCCTAATATAAAGAGTCAAAAGAGCGGTCTATGCGACCATGCTTTTGTTGAAAATTACTTGAGAGGTGATGAATCAGGGACAAAAATTAGATCTGATATTGCAAGCGCAATTCAACTGACCGCTAAAGATTTTCCAGCGTCTCATCAGCTTTCGATCGATTTTAAACATTTTTTGAGATGGAAGGAGCAGTTTGATCGCTTAGGAATTGATAAAAAGATGGGGCCTCATCAATGCTTTGCAATGCGTTTAAGTCTAAGTCTAATGAATCTTTATTGGCAAAACATTGAGTGCAATAGTCGCGGCATGATTGGGATCGAAAAAGGAATCAAGCATTGCCTTCAAATTAAAAGTCATGAAAAAATAACTGAAAATTTGTGTCCAACATATTTTGGTAAAGAGCCAAACGATATGAATGAGATGAGAGGTCAGCT
>CANCBY010000109.1 GCA_947374445.1 Pseudobdellovibrionaceae bacterium | reverse complement strand
GAGTTCGTTATTGTTATTTCAAAAGGATCCTAAAGATGTTTCTTTTGAAGAGTTAAAAGCAGCTCAGAGCAAAGTCACCGACGCGGCCACGGCTGTCATTTTAAGTTTTAAGCTTGGTGGATCTGAGTTTGACTTTTCTGATATCAGCTCATTTGTTTCTGAGCTGAATTCCTTCACTGGCAGCCAAGGAAAGCTCAATGATTTTTTGCGTTGGTTTCCTTTGATGAATAGTTTGAAATCAGTATTTCTCGGACAGCATCCAACGCTAGGGTCTAAAGCCGATTGGACGGCTGCCATAAATTGGTCTGTCGATGCGTATTTTATGGGGCAGGAGTTTTATTATCATACCAGATTGCTAGATCTCAAAAATGGTCCTGAGTGGAAAGTCGCGATCCGCTGGACCGATTGGGTTTTAGATTCGATTGGCCGCTCGCCGATGATGGAGCGCAAGGGCTATTTGGCGACCTTAGAAATTGATCAGATGCTCAAGGCTCTGGTTGAATTGAAGCTCGTAAAAATCAACCTGAGTCTTGATGTCATAAAAAACACCTATAAAAAAGTTATTTTTCATTTGATCGATGGTAAGCGCGAAGGAAGAGGCGAAACTTTCGAGATTGCAGAAATCAATCGCAGTCAATTGGCGGTTATAAATTACGAATACGAAGCTTGGCGGCAGTCGCAAATCATGATCTCAGATCTCTTTGGGAAGCAGCAAGCTCTGCCTGTCGAAAAGCTATTATCTCTGTCGCAATCTTACGATAAATCGCTTTGTGTGCGGACAATTTCCGCCAATCGCATGTCTTTGATCGCTACTTTGGATGAGTGGCAGATGCTGATGGGCCAAAAGCGCGCCGTATTTTTTGATACGACGGAGAAATTGGTGCTAAACACGAAGCCTTCACTTGCAAAAGTTTCTTTGAATTCCATGACCCTTCAGGCTGCTTTACGAGCTCTGACAAGACTCACTCTTAATGGCTATGGAGATGGTATCGGACGAGATCTTTTTTCTACGGCAATGACTGAAGAACGTATTGTGGATTTGGAATACAACTTTCGAGAGTTTGGTCAAGCCATCGGATTTTTAGACCCTCGGCAAAACGGCGCTCCACAAAGAACTTTTAAAGAGGGCAATTTTTTTACATTTAGCGGAAATGGAGATCTACGCCTCGAAGGCAAAGAAATTTATGAGCTTCTACATTTTATGATTTCAGCAGGGTCCGTTATGACCGATCAAATTGAGGAGTTCATTGAACAGGCACGAGGTCATCTGGCTGAAAAAGACGTCATGAATCGAGCTAAGAGCGAAGAGCCGGTGTTTCGCAAAGTGGTAGAGCAGCACTTTGAAGAGATATTTTCAAATATGCCGCTACTTCTTGCCGCAAAGAAGCAGATGCCACGACAAGAGTGGAGCGAAATCTATAGCATCGTGATGCAAATTTCGCGCTTTGATGACGCTAAGTTTGGCGTGACAGAGTATGCGGAGATTCGTAGCTTTACTTCTATTGTTCAGTACGTTGAGTCGCTCTTTATTCAGTTTGATACCGATGCATCTGGTTCAATTTCAGTCGACGAACTATTTGTTGGGGAGCCGCGATTTCACCGCCTGATAAAAGAACTAAGTCCCGTTAAGGCTGATTGGTTTGTACGCGAGGCCTTTTTGTACTTAGTGACTTATGGTAAAATCCCATCTCTTGATTCGGAGCTGTGGGATTTTACAAAAAAGAGATTGAAAGACAAGCCCCTTCAACCAGTCACGCGCTTGCAACTTTATCGCGTGCTGAGCGTACTTAAAAACAATGCGCTCTAAAATCCATTGGCTTTCAATAGTTCTTGCTTACTCGAGCCTGTTTTTGTTGGGCTTGTCGGATAATTTGCGAGGGCCTTTGTTTCCTGAAGTTCTGTCAGATCTGCAGTTGAGCGATTCAAAGGGGGCTCTCTTTTGGGCGATGGCCTCGTTTTTTGGTTTGATCGGAAGTGCTTGGACGGGCCGGCTGATCAAAAAATTTGGTATGTTATGGGCCCTGCAAGCATCTTTGTTTTTGATGGCTTTCGGACAATACGGAATGGCGGCCAGTCAAACATTTAATTGGGCTTTGCTCAGCTGTTTTGTTTTTGGATTGAGTTTAGGAATTTTAGGAGTTGTGCAAAATCTTCTAGTGCTGAGGGCTGGGCCAATCGAGATGCTTCCACAGTTGCAAGCGGGATTGCACAGTAACTACGCGCTCTCAAGCCTTCTCGCTCCGATTTTTCTTTCAATGATACATATTTTTCATCCGAGTTGGCGGGCAGGCTATTTAGGCGGAGCAATTTTAGCAACGTTAGGTTATATCGTTTTATTTTTTGTTCCTCGCCAAGGTCTAGCAGGGTTGTCAGATCCTGAGCAATTGCTGCCTTCTTCTGATGGACTTCAACGAAGTTCGGTAAAAATTAGGGCTTTCTATGTGGGCTTGATTTTAGCGCTTTATGTTCTGACTGAAATCATGATCTCATCACGCTTGGCTTTATTTCTGCGACGAGAGTTGGCGTTTAGTTTCGATCAGTCGAATGTCGCGACGACTTCATTTTTTGCATTGCTGTTTTTAGGGCGATTTGTATTTATCTTCTGGCGTCCGAGGTTTGAGGTTAGGACTCAGTTATTGTCGAGCTTATTTCTTACGTTGGTTCTTTGCGTGGGAGGATTGACGCTCTCGCCGCTGCTTTTGATACCTACGGGGCTTAGTATGGCTCCGTTTTTTCCGCTGGCTATGGCGTACTTGCAGGAGAAACTTTCGCAAAACTTGAGCTACGCGATGACAATTGCAATGTCACTGGTTGGTTTTTTTGTTGTTTCGATGCATATTCTTGTCGGGGTATTCTCGGATTCTTTTGGAATTACAAAAGCGCTGGCAATAGGTCCAATGGCTTTAGTGATTGCATTGCTTCTTCTTTGGTTTGATCGGAGAGTCCTTGAGTAGAACAGTTGTAAAATATCGATTTTTTGTAAGTGCTGCTTTAGGCATGGAAGAAGAGGCTGCCGCTGAAATTCAAGAGGTCTGGGGTGAGCTTTTAGATTTGGATGGCAGGCCACACTCAACACCGCTCGAGGAGTTTGAGGTCGAAAAAGGGGGGATAACTTTCTCAGCTTCATTGCACCTGGGATTGCAGCTTAACTTTTTTTTGAAAACGCCTCATCGCATTCTGCTGCGGATTAAAGAGTTCCGCTGTCGTGATTTTCCAAAACTTTTTTCAGAAATGCAAAAGCTCAATCTGAAAGAGTACTCAGATTTGTCAAATTGGAAACTCGAAGTCGCGGCCAGTAAGTCTCGGCTCAATCATGAGGGGCGCATTGAAGACACAATGATGAAAGCCCTGAAGCTCAAAGAGCCTTTGGCTCACGAGGCTTTGGCTGGTGAGATTTATGTTCGTTTTTTTGACGACAATTGCTCGGTGAGTTTAGACACAACCGGCGAGCATTTGCATTTTCGCGGAGGTGATTTGCATAAAGGAGATGCTCCTTTGCGTGAAACATTGGCTGCTTTCTGCTTGCGAAAGATGACGGCAGGAATGGGGCAAACTGAAATTTCAAAAATTCAATGGTATGACCCGATGGTGGGCTCGGGCACGTTTTTGCTAGAGGTTGTGCAGCTTTTTAAATTTAATTCTAAGCGCTCGTTTGCATTTCAATCTTGGAAGAAAACCCCCAAGGTTCTGCAAAAATCAGAGACTTGGCTTAAAAACTATCCGCAAGCAAGCAAAGAGACATATAAAATTTTTGGTTCTGATATCGATGCAAAAATGATCGAGGTCACCAAACAAAATTTCTTGCGTCAGGGATTGCAAGAGCCACGCCTAGAAGTTCACGATATTCTGCGGTCTCGGCCCAGTTTTGAGTTGGATGTGAAGTCTCCGCTTTGGGTTGTACTAAACCCTCCATACGGAGAGCGCATAGAGGCCGGTTTTTTGCCCTCAGAATTATTATCCGCTATCACCGAAAGGCTCAAGCCGGAGCGAGTAGGAGTTTTGTTTTCAAGAAAGCAAGTTCAGCAATTAGCGTCAAAGCTCAAGGGCTATGATCTGCTTGCCGAGCATTCTATTTCAAATGGCGGTCTTCCCTGTGTGTTTATGATTTGGACTCGGCAATAAGGCAGAGATTTGCTTGTGTTTGCTGCCAGAGTCGATAAATATTCTTCACACGCAATATGGTTCAGCTCAATTATCATCACCTTTATTATTTTAAGACCATTGCCACTGAAGGCAGCATTTCAAAGGCTGCGGCTAAGCTAAGGCTTGGGCAGCCCACGCTATCGATGCAGCTCAAGCAATTCGAGGAATTTTTAGGTCATAATCTTTTCGAGCGCAAAAATCGCTCTTTGGTGCTCACCGAGATGGGGCGCATGGTTTTGGGCTATGCCAATGAGATTTTTCGTTTGGGCGGAGAAATGCTCGAGACAATTTCAGACCGACCTACAACAAAGCGAGCAAAACTTCATATCGGCGCGTTGGACAGTGTTCCCAAAGCCCTTATTCGCGACATTGTCGTGCGAGCACTTTCTTTGGGAGAAGTGCAAATTTCAATTTTAGAGGGCGATGGCCCCGAATTGATTGCTGAGCTCAAAGAGCACCGATTGGATTTGGTGATTTCGAATGCCTCGGCTCCGAGTCCAACGGATGATCACTTGTTTGCAAAGTCTATTTCGAAAATGCCGTTGATCGTTTGCGGATCAGTGAAGTTTAAAAATTTGGTAAAAAACTTTCCGGAATCTTTGCAAAATCAGCCATTTATTTTTCCGACGGCTCATAGCCGTGTCCGCCATGATATTGAACATTATTTTGAGGATGAGCACATTCAAGTAGATGTGCTGGCTGAAACTCAAGACACGAGTCTGATGAAAACCTTGGCGTGCGATGGTCATGGCCTGGTAGTGGTTGCAGAAAACGCTGTTCACGAGTTGATCACGAGTGGTGTCCTATATAAGTTGGGTGAACTTGAAAATCGTTTTGAAGAAATTTGGCTGATAGCAGCTCAAAGAAAAATTGCCAATCCTATTGCAAAATCTTTGATGAAAGACTTTGCTCTTCAGTTAGTAGATTGATCCAAATTAAAAGAATTAATTACTTTTTTGGTTCGCTGGTTTTAAGCCAAGCGGCCTTGAGCTTATTTTCAAGAAGCTTTGTGGTGAAAGGCTTTAAAATATAACTAGTCACTCCAGCCAAAACGGCCTCAGTGACTTGATCGCGCTCGCCTTCAGAAGTGAGCAGAATGAAAGGTATTTTATTCCACTCAGGAGTAGCTCGAACTTTTTTTAAAAAATCTAAGCCAGAAAGCTTGGGCATATTCCAATCAGAAATAATAAGATCAATATCACCCCGAGCGGCATAGTGGCGACTCAAGAACTGCAGGGCTTCATCGCCATCGTTCGCTTCATAAATGAAGCGAAAGCCCAGCGCTTTGAGTTGAATCTTGAGAAGATCAACGATAGTTGGCATGTCATCAACTATTAAAATTTTTGAGCTTGGTGGATACATGATTTAAGAGTCAGGGGATTGGATGACTAAGTCAAGTCAAGGTCAAGTCAAGCCGACTCAGGCTAGGCGCAAGCCCGTAGGTACAGATTTGTCCCTGATGTTCAAAGCGAAGAAAATGGCTTTGCAAAAAAAATCCCGGTGGATTTCTTGGAGTGGCTCCATACATTGCATCTCCCATCAGAGGAAATCCTTCGGCTGCTAATTGCGCTCTGATTTGATGGGTGCGGCCGGTGAGCAGTTCGATTTTTATCATTGTCTCAAAGCCTTCGAATGAATTCCTCGAGCTACAACTCAGGATTTTCAGGCGGCACTCTGCCCAGCCTAAGGTCTGCTGATTTGCCATCTCCTTGGGAGCCCGAGGACTCGGTTTGAGCCAATGGGTTAAGATTGTATTTTCAGGCCACGAGGGCAGCCCTTGAACAAGCGTTTCATAATATTTTGTCACGCGGCCTTGTTGTAATTCTAAATTAAAAGCGGACTGAAAAGATTTTGTTTTGGCTAAGAGAATCAATCCTGAAGTTCCAATATCCAAGCGATGAGTGATATAAATTTCGCACCCTAGCGCTTGGCGGAGAGAGCTAATTAAATTTTCTTTGATATTGTCGACGGTGGGATGGCAGGGGACTCCAGCTGGCTTATTTACAATTACAAAGTCTGCCGTCGAAGCTACAACCCTTTCGGTCCAATCAAAATTGACGTCAAAGCGTCGGGGCTTTGTATGCAGTCTCAAGTAAGTAAGGGCCGGGCTGCTTACGTAAAGACGTTCTGGGTTCGTCATTCTGCCATTTGAGTCGTACACGGCCCCAAGATCTACCAGTGCAAGAATTTGCTCGGGGCTCAGAGATAAGCTCTGTTCAATTTGTTGCAGCAATGAGCCCTCTGCTTTTGAGCGCCAGTGGAGGACTCCGTATTCAAAGCCGCGACTTTCGATTTCAGCAATGCTGCCGTCGGAAGAGCTGGCCTTATCCTTAGGGCTAGCGCCTTTTGGGTTGAATTCATGAAGTGCTGGAGATTTAGGCGGATGTGACATCTTTTACGGGTTAACACAGCGAGACGACAGTCTTCAATACTTAAAAAGGGTGTTAGGCTCAATCCATCTTAATTTAGAAAACCTTAAGATGGAGAATTTTTGGAGTTTGCTTCTCAACCTTTTTTTCAGTGGATATCTCAGTACGCCTATGAACCGCATATGGTTTACATGGCGATTTTTGGGATGATGCTTTTGAGCGGCTTTGGCCTGCCGGTTCCTGAAGAGGTCTACGTAGTGAGCGCAGGTATACTTGCTTACATGGGTGCAAATCCAGAGCTGTTTCCGCCGCCTTTTCCGAATGCTCCTGTCGTCAACGGATACGAAGTGGCAGCGGTGACTTTGTTTTCTGTGATTTTTGCCGACTTTCTGGTTTTTTCAATTGGCCGCAGTTTTGGGCGCAAAATTATTGCGCGGCCACGATTTCAGAAAATTTTTACCGAAGCCGTCATGAACAGAATCAACGGATGGCTTAAAAAATATGGAATTTTAGCAGCTTTTATTTTTCGCTTTACGCCGGGGGTTCGATTTCCTGCGCATATCTTGCTTGGCATGGCGAGCTTTTCGGCATGGCAATTTCTTTTGGTTGATGCCTTGGCAGGTCTGATTAGCGTGCCCACGCAGATCTTGCTAATCTATCATTTTGGTGAACCGATTTTGCATGCTATGCACAAGTTTAAGTTGGCCATTGCCGCTCTTTTACTTGCGGCCTTGATAGTCTATTTGATCAGGCAACTTCTTTTGTCGGGAAAACGTCTTTCTCGGTAAGCTTGCAACTCACTTCCAGAGTCGCGTGCGGCGGCTGCTGTGTGGGGCTGATGTCGGGCCAAAAAATTTGATCATAACCCTCAAGCAGTCCAAAAAGCTCTTCACGCACTCTAAAAAGTAATCCAGCGTCAGTGCCTAAGAGCCAATCCATTTGCACAATGTACAAGGTTTCGCTGAGTTCTTCTTGATTGAGTGAGCTCAAGAACGATTTCGGCAAGCTTTCAATAAGGCAGTAGCCGTTGTGCGAGAGCTGTCGAAAAGATTTTGTCATGTCTTCAGCCGTTTTTTCGGGCATGCGCTCACGCAATTTTTTGAAATTGTAAAACAGCAGAGCATCGTTAGCTACATACTCAGCTTTTGCTAAGTAGTCCGTGATCGAATCAACCTTCACGGCCTCGTGGGCTGGATCTTGAATGTAAGAATTGTAATCAAGAGCGATCAGACTTCGCAAATTAAATAGCATTGAGTGCAAGTAATGAAATTTTTCAACCATCGTGCGCGACATTTTCAGGTTGAAATTATAAAGCAAGGGCTTTTCCATTTTTGCTTCTAAGTAATCTATCGACTCAATCAACTGAGTGAGGCCTTCGAGATCAA
>CANCBY010000108.1 GCA_947374445.1 Pseudobdellovibrionaceae bacterium | reverse complement strand
GCTTGAAACTCCGACCAATCCAACTCTGAAACTGGTAGACATTAAAAAGATCGCGACTGAGGCGAAAAAGCACGGAATTTTAGTCGCAGTCGACAATACTTTTATGAGTCCTTATTTTCAGCGCCCAATAGAATTAGGTGCTGACATTGTTGTTCACTCTGCGACGAAGTACATTGGTGGACATAGTGATGTGATCGGCGGGATCGCAGTGACGAATCGGCCTGAGGTTGCTGAAAAACTTGGATTTCTTAGCAATTCAATGGGTGGAATCCAGGGCGCTTTCGATGCCTTCATGTGCCTCAGAAGCTTGAAGACTCTGCCTCTCAGGATGAAGGCTCATGAGTCCAACGCGATGGCGATCGCAAAATACTTAGAGCAGCACCCAAAGGTTCAAAAAGTGGTTTACCCGGGCTTGGAAAGCCATCCACAGCACAAGCTTGCAAAAGAGCAGATGTTGGGAATGGGCGGGATGATCACGTTCTACGTTAAAGGTGGAATGGACGAGGCTCGTCGTTTTTTAGAAAACGTAAAGGTTTTTGCTCTCGCTGAAAGCTTGGGGGGAGTTGAGTCCCTAGTTGAGCACCCAGCGATTATGACGCATGCTAGCGTACCTCCTGAAAATCGAAAAGCACTCGGTATAGACGACACTTTGATCCGTTTGAGTGTTGGGGTTGAGGATATTGAAGATCTTTTGAATGATTTGAAGTCAGCTTTTGACAAAGTCTAAGGCTTCATTGTAATTCAATCTCTCTTTTTTGATTTCTAGAGTGGCCAGGTAGCTCAGTCGGTAGAGCAGAGGACTGAAAATCCTTGTGTCGGCGGTTCGATTCCGTCCCTGGCCACCATTTTTACCCTATCTTGGTACCCATAGGCTTCACAGCAATGTGCGATTTATTTTTTTAAATTCTCATTCGCATTATATGCGAAGGGGTCGAAAAAATACTGTCGATAATCACAATCGATTTGTGGGTTTCCCACTCACTAAGCAATTCATTTGTGCCACGGCAGAACAAATCGAATCGCTTTCCTGCAACCATCTTGAAAAGACTTTCGTATTCAGAGACTTCTCTTACTTGAAAACCATTTTCACGCAATATTTCCACATCCGACTATCCAAGACCTTGCCCATGGACGAATTCTTTGATCTGTTCCAAAGTTTTTACTTTTTTCAAACGGTCTAGAATCGAACTGTTCGCAAAACACACACGCCATCCAACAATACCTAGATCGACCGGAAAGTTAGCATAATCCATCTTCATATCTGCGAAGCGAACCTCGTAGCTCTGCTTGATAAAAAAATTAAGATAAGTATTTGCGCTGACGTCATTAATTGCTCTAGCAAAATTCATCAATGGACTTCCCACAAGCTTCAACTTTAATCTGACTTTAGAAGGGTATCTGTTGGAGAGTACGGCTCTCAGAGATACCTTCAAGAAATTTTTATTATTTAGAAGAGCTAGAGTTGCGAAGTTTTAATATATTAATTCCAGAAATTGATTTTACCAATACCATTTTTTGAAGATAATTTAAAAAGGGTTCTTCGGTGACGAGCTTAAGCTCGGAGCTAGCATGACGAAAGTACAACTCACCATTTTTTTTGCGAATAGCAAAACCTTGGTGAGAGACATTCATATTTGTACCAATTAATTTTTTTAAATTCCAGTTGGCTCGAACAAAATTGATAATGGATCCGCTGGGGATTTGTTCAAGAAGTTCAGGTTGAATTACAAGAACTTCAATAGGTGTATAAGTAATTTGGGCCTCAGTTGGCTCGAATCCTTTACCTAAGGAATGGAGATCTTCTATTAAGCTTTCTGGCGCGACCTCTTTATTGTGAAAGCGTTCGAGGCTTAACATTTTATACCAACTCATTTTATCGATTGTCGCTCTAGCGACTTTTATATTTTTTGGAAACAAGTTAGCTGTTATATCTTGAATGATTCCCGCGCGAACGTTGTTTGGAATCCAATCAAGATCCGTGAAGTGATTTCTGTTTTCGAAGGCCACATCGCCATTTTCGTAACGTATTTTATCCATAAAAGATTCAAACTCATTAAAATTGCGACTTAACGAAAGCGCCAAAACTGTTTCAATGAATGTGGTGCAGTCAAACCCATCAAAGCGAAACCTTGGATTTTGGTCGAAGCGAGCGTTATCTCCCTCTCCAAGGGGAAACTTGAGGTAGGGACGAGTAAAAAAATCTGACGAAAACGCTTCTATCCGTGAGGCTAAAGACTTCACACGAACACTTGCCAAAAGCAACTTAACTTCAGCTTGCTCCACCGAAATTGCAAACAAAGATACTGGAGTCGCGAAGACTCCTATAAAAAATGCGAGTCCAATGAGGATTTTCAATTGGTGGACTCTTTCTTGGTGAACACGCAGCCATGCTCTTTAGGAACAAAGTCAGGCCTTTGCAAGCAAGCAGATTGACGACTTTTGTCGCATTTTAATCTCATGTGAAAGTGGTTGAAATGCCATTGAGGTTCAACAACAAGGCGACGAAGTGTCTCGATTGTAAGCTTGTCTTCTTGTTCTTTTTTTTGATTTTCTTTGAAGGCGCCTTCGCGCAGAGCTTGCCGACACATTTCTTTTTTCATGACGGGATCAACAAAAAAGGCCTCGATCATTTCAGTGCTGACGGCTTGTTTGAAAAGCTTAAATTGCGCCTCGAGGTTTAGAGTTGAATTTATATCTTCCATTTTTCGGATGTCAGCAAACGGCTTAGCTTCTGGCGAATTTGTCAGATAAGCAATGTCCGCATCAAGCCCATTTTGGTGACTTTCATGCGATTGAATCGGACTTCCTTTATTATTTTTTTTATAGTCTTGATTTTTCGAGTCCCACTGAAAGAGTGGGCCACCGGCTGGGCCCGAAAGATCGGACACAACCAGTCGCAAAGAACTTGAAAGCGACTTCACAAATTGAGCAAGTAAGTCGATGGTTTCAATCAAATCCGTGGTCCCGTAGAAACGATCTCGGCCAGGAGCAATAACAATAAATGGTGGTGCCTCGCGATAGGTTTGTTGTCGTTCGAGTAAACTTGCTGGTGTCTTTAGAGTTCCAGCATCGACATAGGCAACAGCCTGGCTCCGAATAGACTGTTGAGTTGGCACAGGTGCCGAAGGGACTTTGGTTGTTGTTTGCTCTTTTTTTGTAGGAGTTGTGGGAGCCGCCGGAGTGTGCGGCTCACCTTGCTGGGGCTTTGCAGGCTGTGACTCTTTTGTCTTTGGGTTTGTTGTTGGCTCTGACTTTGGATTCGAGCCTGAGTTTGCCTCTTGAGCTGGTGTCTCTTTTGGTGCCGAATTTTGAGCGCTGGGTCTTTGCTGTTTTTCAGGGATTTTCAATTCAACTTCAGGAATCAGATCAGAGTAGTCTTCTTGTTCAACGAGGGCAAAGCTGCCTTCGTTCTTTGTTGGAGCGACCAGAGAGATCACATAATCTTGATCAACGCTACCGCTGCTCTTTTGTGAGGTAGGGTTAGTTGGATTTTTAGCAAGTGTCGAGCCATCGGGTTGTTGCTGGGTTTTTGTTTGATTATTTGCCAGTGAGCTATCAGGTGCAACTGAGGTTAGTTTTCCGCAGGCAACGAGCATGACTGGTAACATGGCCGTAATAGCTATTCCCAATTTAGGCTTGGTTTGCTTGAAACTCATAATGTCCTCACGTCCTGCATTATAAAATGATCCTTGAGAGTGCAAAAGCAGAAGTCATTCCGCTAATTTTGGAGGCGGTTGTTGAACCTATTAGTTTTAGGCCTGAATTTACTGTCTAGACCTTAGTCAGAGTCGCCGTTTTTGGGGCTTTGGCAATCATATATGCTAATATTTTTCCGCAAGGAATCCGATGAGGTGGGCATGAGAACAGCCACTGACTTAATGACTCCGAATCCAAAAATGGTTGGTTCGGGTGATAGCCTTCAAGATGTCATCCAGCTTTTTCTTGAGCAGGGAATTACTTCAAGTCCTGTCGTCAACCCGCTGGGTGAAATTTTGGGAGTGCTAACGGAGCTTTGTTTAGTCAAAGCGTACATGCTTCATAAAGCGAAGTTTCACAAGAGTGACAAGGTTGGACATCATATCGATTTGTTAGAATCACCTACATACGTTGACCAGAGCCTGCCAATTATTGAGGTTTTACGAGCAATGATCTCGGCATCAACACATCGACTTTTAGTGCGTGATGCGAAACATAAGGTTATTGGTATTATTAGTCCTAAAGATCTTATGCGAGCAGTTGATGGTAAGTTGAACCCATCACAAAATATAAAACAAAAACTTGCCGACACTCAAAAAAGTCTCAAAGAAAGCCTTGATAAAATTTCTTCGATTGAAAAAAGTCTCGATGTTTATCAAAAAATATTTCATGAAACTCCGTATATTATGCATGCCGTTGATCAAGACGGTAAAATTATTATGGCCAATAAACGTGAGCATGACATGTTAGGATACGAAGATGGCGAGCTGATTGGTAAGACGATATTTGATCTCTACTCTGAGCCCATGCACAGCGAAGCCAAACGTGGACTTAAAGCAGCTATTGATGGAGCCAATCAGCAAATGACCTATACATCAATGAAACGAAAAGATGGAACGACCCTTCGCTGCGATATTGCAAGCTCATCGATGCGTGATAACGATGGCAAGTTTATATCAACAATTTCGGTGTTGCGTCCGTTTGACTCAGAGGAATTGTTACGTATTCTGAATGGAATCGTTGAAGACAAAGATAGCCCGCTTGCAAGATATGTAAATATCAAGCCTGAAAAAAAATAGATATTTAAGTATATTTTTTTAAATATTCAATAAGATCAGCAAAGACTTCCTCGCGCCCAAGATCATTAAAAAGCTCATGTTTGCGATCGGGATAGATGCAAATCTTTTTCTCTTTATTTGGAAGCCTTTCAAAAATCTCTTTAGCAGAAGTTGAATTTGTAACTGGGTCATTTTCTGCGATGAGCATTAGGGTCGGAATCTCAATCTGGCTTGCACGGGCCCTCAGTTCGGACATCGCATTTTTTGAACCGATATAAACTCCTGATGAAATTCGATCATGCCGGAGAACATCTTTGTGAAACTCGCCAAGGATAGCGGTATCTCGCGTAAGATCTTTAAAACTAATTTCATTTCCGAGAGTCAGCTTAGGAAGTAGCTGCTGAAGATAAGTGGCCGCTAGATTTTTGTACTCTGGTACATGGACCGAGATTCCAAACATTGGAGAGCACAGGATTTGCGCTGTCACAGGTAGCTTGGGGTGCTCGCTCAGAGTTTTGGCTTGTATCAATGCTCCCATTGAATGCCCCAACAAGAAGAGCGGTTTTTGCATGAGTCCTTGCTGGCTCGTCAATTTACTTAAAAAAAACTGAAAGTCGTCACCGTAAGAAGAAAAATGCGGGGCATATCCCCTGAGGCCCGCCGATTTACCGTGGCCTCGTAAGTCCCAAGCATAGATATCTAACGCTAAGGGCTTTAGGGCTTCAACCAAACGCAGATAACATCCTGAGTGTTCAGCTTGTCCATGAGTTATGATGAGGCTGCCCTTTGCGTGAGGGTGCGCCCATTTTTGAAAATAAAGAAGTTCTCGATCGAACCCTAAAAATTGTCCTTCAGATCTTTGTGACATCATTTTATTTTAATGTAGATCTGGCATCCCCTCAACCGAAAAGACCTTGACCCAATCCTAGGCCTCCGCTTTAACGAATTCATGATATCAAATGCAGAATCCACTAAAAAGCTAATCGAGTTAACAAATACTCCCGAGTCTGAAAGAACGCCTGAATGGGAAGTTAAGTTTTTTCAAACTCTTACACAATCTAACTTGGAGCTATTAACTGCAGATCCTCAGCAAGGCCCCGATGGTTGGCCTTATCTTTTGGCTAGAACGGCGGAGGGAGCGACTGAGCCCGCACAAAAAATGATTCAATGGCTTGCTCTAAAGGGGATGGGCTTGGTTGTGAACGCTCAGAAGGATTATCCAGACTACGTGTTTTCGTATGGAATGTTGTGGTCATTTAAAGAGACAGGCTTCTTTTTTAAAGACATGGAGCCCGAAAAAGAAGGTGTTGTTGAGTTTGATTTGAACTCGATCAAGCATGCCGGCACGCCCACGCCACAGTATTTGCCCGATTATGTTCGGAGTATTTTGCGTGAGTTTTTTAGAGATCAAGGTGTTCTTGCTCCCAAAATTTTGGTCATCAGCCAAGATAAAATAAAATATGAATTAGCGTTTTCTTTAGAGAGCCTTGGCAATCCGCCAGAAAACGAACATGCCGGAGTAGCCGAGGCTATTGGCTGGTTTTTGCCCCCGCACTACACGCTTTTACTTGTGAGTGAAAAGGGCATGCCGATTTTTTCGGATCTTTAAGATTGGTTTAGTGCTCGTCAAGCTCTCCAGGGGCGGGCAAAAGATCGACTAAGCATTCGCGCCAATACTCTGGCGCATCTTCCGTGTAATCAACTCCTAGTTCGAAGCCTTTTTTGCCGATAAATTTAGTGCGGGCGATAACACCACTGACTTCAAGATTCATTTGTGGAAGATGCAAAAGAACTTTTGTTCCAACAAGATCGTCTAGGGTTAAATTTTTGCGAAGTGCTACGGGTACCAAGTCTTCGCGAGTCACGGTGACTAAAAAGCCGGTTACTGAAGCTTCGATGATATTTCCGCCACGCGTGAGCTTGGTCAGACTGTCGAGCGAAGACATCGATGAGACCTCGAGCGGCGTGATATCTCGTCTAGGAGCAGCTCTGCGATTTGAGTACATTTTTCACCTATCTTATCTGCGCTGAGATCTTTGGGCTCAGCAGTTCGTTCACCGTTATTCACAACTATCGTCATAAGACTCATCGGAAGAACTAGACCAAAGTTAAGGTGAATTTTTAAGACCGAAGAGAAAAAAAGGATAAAGTGTAATTATCCTGATGGATCACGACGCCAAATCCAGTACTTGAAGGAGTTTTTCCATCAACAGAAATAAGTTGAACTGTCTCTAGATGAGACGTTTTTTTTTGCCATTGGCCAAGTTCAAGCTGACTTAAGAGTTGTGGCTGCTCGGGGCCCCTCAGAGATTTAAAGCAGGCCTCTTTGGCAGTCCACAAGGAGGCCGCTGATGGAGCCAGAGTCAGCTCGTCAATATTACTCACTCGAAGGGCAACAGGTCTCGAGACCCGGCCTGTGATTTCGAGGTCAAAACCAATGTCATTTACAAAAGAGTGCCGAGTGCCTGCCTCAATATCAGGGTCTAATAAATAGCCCCCCAGATTTTGTTCATGAGAAATTGAGACTTGGCTTAAGCTAAATTTTTTAAGTTGAATATCGTCTTTGATTGCTTGTCTAAAACCAGAATGCTGGCTGCCCCATTCGGGGCGAAGGTGCAACTGCAGCCTGGGCCTTTGAAGCAGATCTTTAATTTCTGAAAAATTGATATCTGCTTCGGTCACTTCAATTAAACCTTAAATGAATCAGGCCAAGAGACTGGCTTTCCGCTTGTGATATCGAGCATGCGATCTAACGAGACTTGTGCTTTCAAGCGCAGGGCCTCAGGTAAACGAACTTGAGGTGAAAGATTCGTGAGCGCAATTCGGATTTTTTCGAGAGAATTCATTTTCATGTAAGGGCAGTCGTTGCAAAGGCAAGTCTCATCGGCTGTTGGTGCTTGCAAGAGAGTCACATCAGGACGCAGTTTTTTCATTTGATGAAAAATACCAGTCTCTGTTGCCACAATAAATTTTTTGGCAGGATTATTCTGTACTTCCTCGAGCAAACGAGAAGTCGAGCCAATCACTTGAGCGTATTGCAAAACTGATTGCTCGCACTCTGGGTGGGCAATGACAACAGCATCTGGATTTTTTTGAATCAGCTCAAAGGTTTCTTTGGCTGAGAAAAGAACATGAACTTCACAAGAACCCTGCCAAAGCTCAAAGGGGCGGTTTAG
>CANCBY010000107.1 GCA_947374445.1 Pseudobdellovibrionaceae bacterium | reverse complement strand
TCTTTGAGGACAATAATTTTATCAGCAGCTTCAATTGAAGTCAGGCGGTGCGAGACAATCAGCTTGGCCTGTTTTTTATCTTTGTTGCTATTCAGCCGCTCTTGAATAGACCTTTCGGTCTTTGTATCTACGGCACTCAAAGAGTCGTCCAACATTATCAGCGGAGCCCGCACCATTAAGCCTCGCGCAATAGTCAGCCTTTGCTTTTGTCCGCCAGAAAGATTCACTCCACGTTCGCCTAGCGCAGATTCAAATTTTTGCGGCAGAGATTCAATTTCGCTATCGATGTCGACAACTTTGGCCCAGTCACGGATGGCCTCCAATTCGCCAAGAGTGTCATCGGTATTCTCATTGGTATTATTTTCTTTCTGACTGCTGAAATTAATATTGTCTTGGATCGAATCACTAAACAAAAAAGCTTCTTGTGGCACAAGCACCATCTGTGAGTGCAAAGAGCGCTGTGTGATTTGTTCAATCGGCAGATCGTTCACGCAAATCTTTCCAGTTTCGCTAGGGTAGAGGCGGTTGAGAAGATAAAGCAAAGTAGTCTTTCCGCTCCCTACAGGGCCTACGAGGCCCACAGTTTCGCCAGGAGCAATTTCAAAGCTAATATTTTTTAAAACCTGATATTCAGTGCCTGGAAATTGATAAGAAAGATCTTTAACTTTGAGAGATTCAAAAGTTTTGATCTCGATAGTTCCTTGATCAGGAATGTCGGTTTTTTGATCGAGCACTTCGCGAATGCGTGAGAATGAAGCCATTCCTTTTTTGAATTGCGAGAGGCCCAGTCCAAGAGCCGTCATTGGCCAAACCATTCTTCCGATATAGCGCTGAAACGCCACCAGAGTTCCAACGGTCGCAGCACCACTCAAAACATCATCGGCTGCTAAGAATAAAAGAATCACGCTTCCTGAGGCCACGCCAAACTCCATGACCGGACCAAAAAGAGCATCAAACTTTGCCGTTTTGTTAGAACTCAACTGAAATTTTTTGCTGATGTGATTGTAGATCGCAAGTTTGGTTTGTTCTTGAGCAAAGCTTTTAATCACGCGAATACCTGAAATAATTTCTTGAGTGTCGCCCGCGAGCTCTGACAGATGCTCTTGCTGCTTTTTGTAAGAGCTAAAGATCATCTCTGTGACTTTCCAAATAATCAAAGGAACCAGCGGCAAAAATATCAGAGTCTTCCAAGTCCAAGTTGGATTCATCATGATCATGAGAGGCAAAATAATGCAGGTGATACTGACAGAGTCGACAAGCACCAAGACACCAGCGCCAATTCCTTGGCGAAAGGACTGTACGTCGTTGGTGATCAAAGACATCAGCTCGCCGACGGGATTTTTATGAAAAAAGTTGGGTCCCATGTGACTAAGATGAGTGAAAAGGCGATTGCGCAGATCTTCGGCCGCCAAAGTGTGATAGCGACCAAAAAAAGTACGCCAGCAAAAACGCGTGAACGAAAGCCCCATCATTGTCACAAAAAATAGAAGGGCGGTTTGCAAGATTGAGTCTGAAGAGCTGTGACCAGAAATTTGGTCAATGCCTTTTTTTAAAATCAAAGGCGAAATCCCATCGAGACTGTTGGTCAAAAGCAGAAAAAACAGACCTAAAATAAAAGAGCGCTTATTGGCTCGAATATAGAACAGAAGAGGATTTTTCTTCAGTTGATTCTCAGTTTTGAGAGAATTTGCGGCGTTTGTTGGCATCTCTCAGTTCTAGCAAAGGGCGGTCTTAAAGCTCAATCAGAATATTGACATATTCCTAGACAGAATCAGCCCTCTTGTCGTAAAGCCAGCCTATGATTGCAGCCTCAGGAATAACCAAACAGTACGGCAATAAAATTCTCTACAAAAATGGGAGTTTTCAGATCAACGCAGGCGAAAAACTTGGTCTTGTGGGTCCCAATGGTGCCGGTAAGACCACAATTTTTCGTGTGCTCACGGGCGAAGAAAACGTCGATTCTGGCGCCGTCAGTAAGCCTGAAAAAATTGTGATTGGTTATTTTTCTCAAAATATTGAGGACATGCGCGGTAAAACTGTTCTCGAAGAAGTCAAATCTGCTGCTGGTAATTTGCCGGTCATAACCTCTCGTTTGAAGGTCATTGAAGCCAAACTCGAAGATCCTGAATTGGACGCTGACGAGATGACAAAAATTCTTGAAGAGTATGGTGAGCTTCAAGCTGATTTCGAACGCCTTGGTGGATATGATTTAGATTCCAGGGCATCCGAAATTCTGACAGGTCTTGGCATTCCTCCTGAAGATCAGCAACGCCCCACCGAAACATTCAGCGGCGGCTGGAAGATGCGTATTGCTCTGGCAAAAATTTTAGCCCTCAATCCCGATGTGTTGTTGATGGATGAGCCGACGAATCACTTGGATCTTGAGAGCATTGTTTGGCTTGAGCAGTGGCTGATGTCCTTCAAGGGCGCCGTGATGATGACAAGCCATGATCGCGATTTTATGAATCGCTTGGTCACTCGCATTATTGAGATTGCCCACAAGACAATAACAGTTTATGGCGGTAACTACGATTTTTATGAAAAAGAGCGAGCCATCCGCAAGGAGCAGCTGTTGGCAGCAGCAAAGCGCCAAGACGACATGCTGGCCAAAGAAGAAGAATTTATTGCACGCTTTGCGGCCCGCGCTTCGCACGCCGCCCAAGTTCAATCACGAGTTAAGAAATTAGAAAAAATTGATCGCATTGAAATTCCACCTGAAGAGCAGGACATTAAATTTGTGTGGCCTGTTCCTCCACGCGGTGGCGACGAGGTCGTCAAATTTCATGAATTGACAAAAATTTGGAAGCGCGACGATGGCGCCGAAAAATTAGTGTTTTCGAATGCCTCCGCATTGGTGAAGCGTCAAGACCGTGTTGCTGTCGTAGGAGTCAATGGGGCAGGTAAATCAACTCTGCTAAAGATCATCGCAGACGAAGTTGAGGCCACCTCAGGAAAACTGCAAATAGGAGCTTCGATTTCGGTGGGCTACTTTAGCCAAAACTCATTGGACGTGTTAAATCCCAAAAACACTATTTTAGAAGAAGTCCATAACCGGATTCCTAATTCTTCAATTGGATCTGTGCGCAGTCTTCTAGGAGCCTTTAAATTTTCTGGTGAGGACGCTGACAAAAAAATTTCAATCTTATCGGGCGGCGAAAAGTCCCGAGTGGTTCTGGCGACGATTCTTGCGGCTCCTGTTAATTTTTTGGTTTTGGATGAGCCGACAAATCACTTAGACATTGCCTCGCGCGAAGTACTGCTTGAGGCGATTAAGAACTTTCCAGGAACTGTTATGATCGTAAGCCATGATCGCTTTTTCTTGCGTGAAATATCAACTCGAGTTTTCGAACTTGATAAAAATCAACTGCGTATTTTTGATGGCACTTTTGAGTATTACCTAGAAAAAAAGCAGGCTCTTGCTCTCTAAATTGAGTTTTGATGGAGCTTTTGGGCTTTAGCGAATTCAAAAACAAATATAAACCTGAATAATGCTGGCGAACTTTTTGACAGTGGTTCGGTTTATTTGAAAAAATGGTCTTTCGATTTTTTAAAGATGGCTACTGGGCACTAGTACAGTTAAATAAGACCTATGAATACGGGCACTTTAAGTTCTACAACGACAGTTTTTACCAATTTTTTACTGAGTACATTTTTGCTACTTGTTGCAGTGGTTGCTCCAATAAGTTCAGCTCACGCAATTTCTAAGATTGTCGACTGCGAAGAAGCTCGCATGAGTCCGAATGAGGTGGAAGTCGCTTTGTTCCTCGATGAAAAAAATCAGTATCGAATGCAAGTCGACTCCGTAGCGATCAATCCTTCTTCTCCCGTTCATTTAGATTTGCCTGTTCAAGATCAAAGCGAAAAGTTTGCTTCGGGGCGTGGACCTCGAACAACAAAGGCGTTGTTTGATTCGAAGGGATCCGAGCTCGAAGTTTTTTTTGCTTCAGGTAAAACTCCTGCAGGAGATGAGGGATTTACCGGTCATTTAAAGGTCGAAGGCTCCGTGGCTATCGATTCAGACATGATTTGTTGGTTCTCGAAAAGGGCGCAAGACCCATCAATGGTTGTACCCGTGCCGGTGCCAGAAGTTCCAACTGTAGAAGTGGTTTCTAGGGCAAAACCTAAAACAAAACCGGGCTCAAAAATAACACTGAAGCCGGGTTCTAAAAAAGCCGCAAAAAAATAATCCTATTTTAGCAATGCTCGAACGTCGAGTTTGCCTTCGCTGACAACTTTGCCTTTCAGGGCAGGGATCTTTTGAGTCGACGCAAGAACAGCGGCCTTTACATCTTGCCACGATTTTTCCGGGTGTGCTGACCAGTATAATGCCGCAGCTCCTGCCACATGAGGGGCTGCCATCGAAGTTCCGTCCCACATGATTTCAAAGCCGCCCAGGTTAAGTACATGATCGTCATACTTGCCTAGCACGGTGGTAGAATAAATTGCCACGCCGGGGGCTCCTAAATCGACAGATCTAGCTCCCCAGTTTGAGAACTCACCCAATTGATTTTGGCTGTCGAGGGCTGCCACGCTGATGATGATGTCGTGCCCGTAAGAAGCAGGGTAACTTGGATTTATATCAGCGTCGTTGTCAAAACCGTTGCCTAAATTTCCGTTGCCAGCAGCGGTAATAAAAAGAACTCCGTGATCTTGCGCATATTGAATGGCTTCGCGAAGTGCGCGATTGCCTTCGTTATCAATCGTGCGCGCTTCGCCTTCGGAGCCCCAAGAGTTCAGCATCACCTTGGCGCCATTATCGACAGCGTAATGAATCGCTTGAATCGCCGCTGCCGTTGTGCCCGTGCCTTTTTCAGAAATAAAACGGAGGGGCATGATCTTTACATTTGGAGCTACACCTGATGTGCCGAGACCAAGACCACCATTGGCAGCAATGGTGCCGGCGCAATGAGTTCCGTGGCCTGGGTTTCCGCCAGAAGTTAAAAGTGTCATTGGATCTACAGAAAGATCGTACGGTTTATTGTCATTCGAAACAAAATCCCAGCCGATGACATCATCGACGTAGCCGTTTTTATCGTCATCGATCGCATTTTGGGGAATTTCTTTTTTATTACGCCAAATATTCGAAGATAAATTTTCATGTGTGTAGTCGACACCTGTATCAATAACTGCCACCACAACTTCAGGACTGCCAAGAGTGACCTTCCAAGCTTCTGGTGCACCAATGTCTAGCAGGCCCCATTGATTTTTGAGCAAAGGACTTTCGTTGACGGCGCCGATGACAGGTGAGGCTGAAACTTCAGGGATCTCAGGATTGTCGAGGCGAGGAGCTGTAGCAATGGCTCCATTCTTGGTTTGGCGCTTAAGGGCTCGCAGAAGAGCCGCGCGCTTCAATGGATCTTGGATCTGGTAATTTTCAAGAAGGTGAATTTTGTAGTTCGGATGTACAAATTCGACGGAGTCGTTGTCCCGCAGAGTTTCAAGCATGCTTTCTGGCAACTTTGACGCTGGCGCTTGCAAGCGATAGAGCTGATGGGTCAATTTTTCGATCTCAATGCCTTTCGCTTTAAGGCTGCTGAGAATGTCCGATTGAATCTCTGAATCAGGGTTACTTTCTGTAGCGAATTGGATCAAAACGTCTTTTTTGCTTACGGTTGAGGCAAAAACGGTTGTCTCAAGTGCGAGTCCAAGCTGCAAGCTGAGTGCGATTCCTGCGAAGATGATTTTAAAGCTCATTTTCGATTCTCCATTCCCGGTAATCACCTGGCCTTTGCAGGCCTAGCATTAAACAAAGCTGTAAACTCAGCGACAAACTTCAGATCATAAGAAGGCCCAGAGCTCCGGGCAACGGGTCATTTCTGATGACGCCTTGTTTGTCGAAAAAAACTAGCTCGTTCAGAGCAGCCGCGTTGAACTCGCAACCATGCAAAGTGATTGTTTATTTTGCCGCAGAAATTCTGTAAAAATTGAGAATCAATTGAGAATGGAGAAATGCCTATGGCTCAAAATTCTAATCCGGCCCCCCACGAGGGTTCGGCAGTCATTACTGCGCAAGGCAATTTGGTTGCACCAACTGCCGAAGCTTTGGGTGGCATGTCGGGCACACAAAATGTCAACGATATGTCGCGCTCTTTTGCGCTAACAACTCGCCTTGATTCGATCATCGCTTGGGGAAGAAAAAACGCGCTCTGGCCGATGCCTTACGGAACTGCTTGTTGCGGTATCGAACTGATGTCGGTGATGGGTCCAAAGTATGACTTAGCAAGATTTGGTGCCGAGGTTGTTCGCTTCTCTCCACGACAATCCGATTTGTTATTGGTGGCGGGAACAATCACCGAAAAAATGGCGCCAGTTTTGGTGCGCATTTATCGGCAGATGCTAGAGCCTAAATATGTTTTGTCGATGGGTGCTTGTGCGAGCTCAGGTGGTTTTTACCGCGCCTATCATGTGCTTCAAGGTTGCGACAAAGTCGTTCCTGTTGATGTGTATGTACCGGGATGTCCTCCAACTCCAGAGGCTGTTCTTGATGGAGTGATGGCTTTGCAACGAATGATTGCTACGGGACAACCGCGCCCGTGGAGAGACAACTGGAAGGCGCCTGAGTATGTCTAATTTAGAATTAGTAAAAAAAGATCTCTCGCAAAAAATGAGCATCGATAAATTTAAGTTCGAGCACAACTTTGGCAACGACGTTTTGGTTATTGCGAAAGACGATTTGATTCCTGTGATGTCTCACTTCAAGCAAACTGAGCGTTTTGATTTTTTGATGGACATCTGCGGAGTTGATTACCCAAATCGCGAAAAACGCTTTGAGGTTGTGTATCATCTTTTCAATTCCAAAAATGGTCAGCGTCTTCGTGTGAAGGCACCTTTGGCTGAGGGCGAATGGATTGAATCTCTTTTGCCACTTTGGATTGGAGCGGATTGGTTTGAGCGCGAAGCTTACGATATGTTCGGAATTTTGTTCCGCGGACATCCTAACTTGCGCAAGATTTTGACTCATCATCAGTTCGTGGGTCACCCGCTGCGTAAGGATTACGAAGCCGATCGTCAGCAACATTGCACTGAATCTTTGCCGATTCATTTCGACAATGAGCCGGGTGTTGATGGCAGTATTTTAAATCCGAATTATGTGCCTATCAACGTAGGTCCTTCGCATCCAGCGATGCATGGAACTCTTCGTGTGATGGCAGAGCTTGATGGCGAGACCATCGTGCGTGCGAGCTGTGAAATCGGATATCTTCACCGTTGTTTTGAAAAAATGGCCGAGACTCATCCGTACAATCAGGTGATTCCTTACACAGATCGTTTGAACTACTGCTCGGCTCCGATGAACAATGTCGGTTATTGCAAAGCTGTTGAAAAGATTTTGGGTGTTGAGATTCCTCAGCGCGCGCAAGCAATGCGTGTGATTTTGTGCGAGCTTTCGCGCATCATCGATCACATCATTTCTGTGGGCACCGGTGGTGTGGATTTGGGCGCATTGACTGCGTTTTTTCACCTCTTCACTTACCGTGAAAAAGTTTACACTTTGTTTGAAAAACTTTGCGGAGCTCGTTTGACTGTATCAATGACCCGAGTGGGTGGTATGGCTCAAGATGCGCCCGATGGTTGGTTCAACGATGTTCTCGATTTTTGCAAAGAGATGCGCAAAGAAGTCGATGAAATTTCATCACTCATGCTCGACAACAAAATATTTATCAAACGGACTCAAGGCGTGTGCCCAGTTAAGGCCAGCGATGCGATTCAATGGGGTTACACTGGTCCTTTGTTGAGAGCGTCAGGTGTTGGTTTGGATCTTCGTAAACTTGATCCTTATTACGGATACGGCTCACTTGATTTTGATGTTCCAGTTGGAACCAACGGCGACGTTTACGATCGCTACTTGGTACGCATCGAAGAAATGCGACAATCTCTAAAGATCGTCGAGCAAGTTTGTAAAAACATGCCAGGCGGAGATTACACCATCCGCGATCG
>CANCBY010000106.1 GCA_947374445.1 Pseudobdellovibrionaceae bacterium | reverse complement strand
CCCAAACAAACGCAGATTAAAATCCAAATCTCGCTGCAAGTGCCAGCTGGCTTGGTGCAAGGAATTCAAAAGCTTGCGATCAGCGATCACTTTGAAATGTCGATCCAAGCCTTGGCTCAGCTCAAAGAAATGCCCTTTCCGGCCTGCGGAGACTTCCCTGGAGACAAAGGAATCAGCATTATGCTCACCAAGTTGAATTTGGACTCACTCGTCGTCGATGACAAATGGCTGACCCCAATTGGCAAACTATTTCGGAACAAAGTGAACTCGTCTATTAGGAGCTCCTTAGCAGAAATTTCGGCTCCTTGGCAGAGTCAGGGGCAATCCATTGGAGGCTGCTTTATCCCACCTAAAGAGGTCATCGGCCTGAAGCTGGATGTGGCCCAATTAGGAATGGACCCTCATGGGCATTTAATGATTTATTTTACTTATGCAAAGAGCACGCGATCTGGTATGCCTGCGGCAGCAAACCTTGAGAGAAATTAAGAGGACCATATATGAAAAACTTAATACAAAATTCAAAAATACCATCGGTCTTGCAAAGAATCGGATTCGGACTGGTAGTTTTCATACTCGGAATGCTAACAGCTCTGACTGAAGCTCGCGCTCAAACGACCAGCTCAGATCCTGCGCCTACGACAAAAACTCACGCCTTCGTAAATCCAATGGCTATTTCGTTTTCAAATGCGCAAAGCACTTTGTTCAAAGGAAAATATCTTACGGTTTATTACGGATACGGAAGCCCGGGCTCTCTCAAAAATCAAGATGATCAAATCACTATCCGTGAAGTCCGCGAAAAAAGAACTTATAAAATCACCGGCTCTGTGTTGAAAGTCGCACAAGTCGCTCTTAAAAAAGTTCCTATAAATACCGCATATAGCATTGTTGTTTTTGTGATTCATGACGATTTGGATTTTACTTGGCTCAATGGAGATCGTTCAGGCCCCGATGGCGGTCTTCCTAAAGGCGAGACAGTCACCAGCAATAAAAAATCTTATGATTCGGACTATTTGAGCGTGGTTGAAATTGACACTCTCAAAGAAGAACAAAAAATCGATGATAAAGACAGTGAGATCAGCTACGTTTTTGGGAGTCGATTTTAGTCAAAGAATTAAACAAAATGCGATAAGCATTTTGAGCTGAGTCAATGGCCCCATTCATAGTGCCTGGCCATTGCAAACTTGCTGCTTCACCCGCAAAAAGCCACTGCGAATCACGTTGGCTTTCAAGCTGCGGCTCCAAGAGCGCTCCTGCGAAAATAGCATTTTGCCCAGGAGCAAAATAAGAGCGCCCCCCTCGAAACCATGGCGACAAAGTCCAATTCTGAATCTGCGATATGTTTTCATAACCACTGGCTAATTTCACTGAAGCTAAATCCTGAATAGCGCTATCGATGCTATGAAGACCCGCTTGAGCGGCCACTGTTCCTCCGAGCTGAAACGTGAGCACTGATCTTTGCGAAAAATCTGTGCTCTGCTGCCACTTCGCAGATCTTGGTTCAGATTCCCAAAAGTTTTGCGAGCCCCACGAACCCGAAAATCTGCGTGCCCCTAGCAATCGCTTCCATGGCCGCTCAGTGAAACTCAACACGCCTTTGGCTTGATCTCCAGCTTTCATGCCTGCAATCGCTTGATGGGCCTCGTCTTTAAATGATAATTGCGAGATCCCTTTAATCTGGCGCAAAATCGAGAGCGGCAAAGTTGAGATCACCTTTTTTGTCTGCACTGTTTTGACACCTTGAGGTGTTTCAAAACGCAGCTCAAAACCAGCCGAGTCTTGCGCTACACTAACTAATTTGTGAGACAAGTTGACAAAGCGACCCGGAATCACGCCGGCCACTCTTTCATACAAAGCTTGAGTCAAGACAGAGCTCCCGCCTGAAATTCGAAACTGGGGCGAGTTGGTCAAAATTGAAAATTCATTTTGATCCATCATTTGCTTCAGCCATGAAAGACTTGATACTTGCTCGGCTTCAGCACCAAAATTCAACTGAATTTGGCGACGCATAAGCACAGGTAAAAGTTGCGACTTATGAAGAGTCAGTTTTTGTATTAACTCCTCACAGTTGATTTTATCTTGATCGACGGCCGCTGAAAAGTTTTGACGATTGCTGCTGCTGAGCTGATTGGCTTGATTGCGAAAAATTTGAACATAAAGCTCAACAGATTTTTTTTGTACGCTCTTGTACTCGGCCTGCAATTTTTGGCGGTCCTGACTTTTTGCCCCGTCAAAATACAAAAGTTCATTGTCTCGAAACGGACTCTCAGCCACATCCACACTGAGCTCTTTTGCAAGCTTCAACACCAGCTCGTGCTGACGCGATATCCACTCACCGCCCAAATCTCCTGCCTGCGAAGCCAGGTTGAACTCGCGAAGAGTCAACACGCGGCCGCCAAAGCGAGAGCTTCCTTCATAGAGTACAAATGGGATGCCATTTTTTTTGCACAAGTAAGCTGTTGTCAACCCGGCGAGCCCACCGCCCAAAATCACGACTTGATTTGGATCTCTGGGGGCACCGCCCAAAATCACGCGGTCAAAGCTGGAACAACCGCCCAAAAAAGAGGCGCCCGCAACACCAGCTCCTAAACCGAAGCCGGCATTGATTGTCTGCTTTAAAAATTTCCTGCGATCTTGGTTTTGCACAGCATCCAGTGTAAAACTAAGATATGCCGACATCAATCTCCGAATTTTCAACTTCACCAGACCTTTTTGAAAATCTGGCGACTGTGGGTTGGGCCAGCATTGATCAAGCCCTGAGCCCAGAGCAAGCTCAAGATCTTCTGAAATGGGCTCAAGCCCAAAAAATTAAGGGGCTTTTTCATGCCGCCGAAATGGGGCGAGGCAGCGAACGCCATCAAAACCAACAGCTCCGTGGTGATTCAACCTATTGGCTCGAAGCCGCACTCCATCCTCCTCTTTTTGCCGCACTCGATGTGTTTCAACAAAAATTAAACAAAGAACTTTATCTTGGGTTGCAAGAGTTTGAATGTCACTTCGCTCATTATCCAGCTGGAGCTCGTTACGATAAACATCTCGATAAGACTGTGGCAGCTCAACCGCTCTCGGGCGAAAGAGTTATTTCATTTGTTCTTTACTTAAATAAAAATTGGACTGCTGATGATGGCGGAATGCTCAAACTGTATGTCTCGCCAGAACAACTGATTGAACCTACCTTGGGCCGCATGATTGTCTTTCGCTCCGATTCAATTTGGCACGAAGTGCTTATTTCCAACAACGAACGTTGGAGTTTGACAGGTTGGTTTCGCCGGCGCAGGCTCTAGGCTTATGTCTCAAGCCACAAGCCGTAGCGACGCTAGCTCTAGCAGAAATTCGAAAAAAATAAGTTACAAAATCTACTATAAACTTTTAAGAGAGGTTTTATTTTCAAGACCCTGGTCTCGCTTAGCTATTTTGGGCTGCTCACTCTTAGCCACAGTCGGAGGACTGGCCGGCCCTCTCTTTCAAAAAACGTTTGTTGATCTTTTGACCGATGCTTCGATCCGGGTGGATTCACAAATGAGTTTCCAAATACCTTGGATGAAATATTTTATCTTCAACGACTCGATATTAAGTTTGGTTTTGTTTTCTTTTTTGAGTTTATTTTTGAGCTTGGCATTTTCACAGCTCGCCAACTATCTCGGCGCTCGTGAGTCTATTTTCATGCAAAAAAAATTAGCTCAGCGCCTTTATGACAAAGCTCTTTCGCTAAGAAGCGACAGCCTGCAAGGCCGTCCTGTGGGCGAGATTGTAGCGGTCTATGCCACGGATGTTCCGGGCGCCACGGTCTTTTTAGAACAAAGTGTTCCTACCGGCGCTAATATTGTGTTTCCGCTGATCGCAGCGCCGCTGGTGATTGGCGCTCTGTTTGAAATTCCACTGACTCCCACGATTTTGATGATGGTCGCCATCGGAACACTTAATTTTTTTATGGCCTACAGACAAAGCAAATATTTCTTTCAATTCAAACGCCTCGCCGCTGATCGCATTGGCCTCGTCAATGAGTGGGTGCAAAATATCAGAGCCCTCAGAATTTTGGGCTGGGTTTCTGAGTTTGAAAAAAAGATATTTCAAACCCGTGAAGTTGAAACTGAAAATCGCATTGCGATGGTGACCAACGGCCAAGCCATGAATAGCGTGGCTTCAAGCATCACCTACGTTTTGAATATCGTCGTCCTATCAACGATGATTTATTTTACCTCGCAAAAAATTACGACAGGCTCTCTCTTTGCTTTGCTCTGGATCGTGGGAGTTTTTCTGACCAGATCTTTCCGGCAAATGCCTTGGCTTTTTACTTTTATTTTTGATTCTTGGACTTCGCTGACTCGCGTGAGTGATTTTTTGCAACTTGAGAACTTTACGAACGAAACGTCCCCGGCTCGTTCCTCTGAGTTTCAAAAAATTCAAGAGCTCAGCAAAGATGAGCCCGCCTTGCTCGTAAAAAATCTAAACCTAAAAATAAATCAAACTAACATTCTAAAAAGCATCGACTTCAATGTTAAAAAAGGCGAGTTCATAGCTATCGTCGGCGAAGTCGGTTCTGGCAAAAGCATGTTGCTCTTAAGCCTTATGGGCGAAACAGGTGCGAGTTTTGGCGATTACCGTATTGATGGTAACAACGCTCAAACTCTGCCGCTTCATCAGCTGCGCCAGTTTTTTACATTTGTTCCACAAGAAGGCTTTATTATGAGTTCAAGCCTTCGCGACAACGTGGCTTTTGAGTACGACACCCCCCATGATAATGATGAAAGAATTTTGCAATGCCTTGAGCGGGCTCAGTTCAAACTCAATCTCGAGCGCCTCGAAGCCGGTCTTAATACGGAGATTGGCGAAAGAGGCGTCAATCTTTCTGGTGGACAAAAACAGCGCGTGAGTTTGGCCCGTGTCGATTTTAATTTAGCACCTTTGATTTTAATGGATGATTGTTTGAGCGCCTTAGACGTCGAAACCGAAGAGCTCCTGATTGAATCTCTGCTCAAGGGCTCAATGCAAAACCGCACTCGTATTTTAGTCACCCACAGGCTCACAGTGCTCGATCAAGTCGATCGCGTTTTGTATATCGAAAACGGCAAACTGCTGGCACAAGGACCTTTCACCGAACTATTAAAAACGAACGAACGCTTTCGGGCCTTTACAGCCACTGTCGCTAAAGAAAATGTGACCGAACGTCCCACCTCGGCAACTGATAGCTCTGACCAAAAAATAGATCTTGTCCTCACAGAAAGTGAAGCTTCTTCACCGACTTCTCAGAATCCCGAAAGGCTCGACTCATGAAACGAGCAAGACCTCCACATAACCCTCCAAACAAATCGCAGCGAAAATCTCAACAAGAGCAGGATACGGCTCAACGGGGGCAATTCAGCGACTCCGTTTTTGAAACATTGCGCTTAGCTTATGGTCCTTACACCGGGCGCATCACTCTTTGTATTTTGTTAGGCCTCGGTGGGCGCCTTGTCTTGCTCGGTAACGCCAATTTGATTGGTCATTGGGTGGACTCAATAGCCAACTCCGAAAAGATTTTGGCCTCGGGCCAAGTGCTTTGGACCTCGCAAGACTACATCCTAGCATTGTCCGTGATGACCTTTGTTGGCTTCTTGGCCACGAGCCTTTTTCGAATTGCTTTTTCTCGGCTGTCCGCACGTGCTGTCAGTCAAATTTATGATGAGGTGACACTGCGAACCTCTCGCTACCCGATGTCGTTTTTTGACAATAATCCGGCCGGCAGAATCATAACTCGCTTTTCTTCAGATTATGGAAACGTCTTTCGTTTGTTTGGCGGCCCCTTGGCTGAGTTTTTAGCCATTATCTTTGACCTCGTTGGCATGGTGATTTTAATTTCTCTCGCAAGCCCGCTCTATTTGATTCTCGTGGTAATCATGGGCTCACTGAACTACTGGATCTATCGCACACACCGACAAGAGCTGCGCGAAACTCGACGTGATCTTTCAACCAGCCGTGCTCCTTCAATTGCCCATTTTGCAGAAACAGCCCAAGGCGCTAGCACCATCCGCTCCTTCAACAAAGAAAAGGGCTTCGCTCAGCGCTTTGAAGGTCTGGATGGAGAGTACTTGTCGCAGAGATTGCGAACAACAAAAGCGCTGGTTCGCTACTCGTTCAAAATGAACAGTCTTACCGCACTGCTGATGCTTGCCACTGGCGTTGCTGCTTACTACTGGGTTCAATCAGGATGGATCACCATCGGCAGCATTGGTGTGGCACTCAGCTTTGTGGCTCTTTCGGGCACCACAGTTCAGATGTTTTTTGAGTGGATGGCCCAATTCGAAGAGGCCATGGTTGGCATGGAGCGATTGGATAATTATATCCGCAAGCCTATCGAAAATAATTCAAAGCTCCCCTCAAACAGTCAATTCAAAACCGACCATGCTGTCTATACATCTGGTGACGAAAAGGATATGCAGGCTCCATTGTCGGCCTCAGCCAATGCTGGTGTGAAGTTTTCAAATGTTTGGTTTCGCTACAACGACAATCTGCCCTTTGTCCTTAAGGGCCTTGATTTTGAGGTCAAGGCTGGCGAAAGATTGGGAATTGTGGGTCGCACTGGTAGCGGCAAATCATCTTTGATTCAAGCCCTGTTTTACTTGTACCCACTCACTGAGGGTAAAATTCTTGTAGATAATAAAAGCCCCACAGAGCCCAATGCCAAAGGGCTCACGGCGGACCTGATTCAGTACCGCCGGGCGATGGCTTTTATTTCCCAAGACTCCACGTTGTTTCGTGGAAGTCTTCGCGACAATCTCGATCTCGAAGCCCAGCATCCAAACTCGAAGTTGATTGAAGCTCTCCGACGCGTGGGCCTTGAAAGCTTTACTCTCAACCCCACCTTCAGCCCCGACACCTCAGGCCTTGATTTTCAGATCGAAGAACATGGCCGCAATTTATCTTTGGGCGAAAAGCAGCTTATCTGCATGGCCCGCTGCCTGCTGCAAGAGGCTCCTGTTGTGATAATGGATGAGGCCACGAGCTCGGTTGACCCCCAATCAGAAGAGATTTTAGTCCGAGCCACCGAAGAGTTTTTTGCCGATAGGACCCAAATTATTATCGCCCATCGCCTTTCTACATTGCGAAAGTGCCATCGCATCCTATGGCTCGACCAAGGGCAGATAAAAATGATCGGCAAACCCGAAGAAGTACTGCCCTCTTTTGAACATCAGTGATAAAATATTTTCATGTCTGAAAATGAAAACTTTGACGGAGATTCCGACTCATCAGGAAAGAGCACACCAGCAGACCATTCGGCTGAGAGCTCGTCTATTCACGACAAAACTGATGAACAGCACGGCTCTGATGAAAACAACGAGAACTCAAACCGGTACTCGCAGCATGAAGACGAGGGCTCGGCTCCGCTATTCAATCTGTTTGAATCGTGGTCTGCTCTTTCATTGAATGAACGCCGCACACGCTTTGCAGAGCTGCCGCGCACAGAAGCTGAAGAGCTTTTTTTAAGCCTTAAAACTCACGATCAAGCAGAACTTATCTCTGAAGCCAGCGCTCTTGAAAAGCGCAGTTGGGTGCGCATGCTAGCCCCTGATGACGTGGCCGATTTGATTCAAGAACTCGGTAGCGATCACAAAGACGAAATTTTGCATCTGCTCGATCATCAGACCAAACGAGAAGTCACAGCCTTACTTGCGTACGCAGAAGACAATGCCGGCGGTTTGATGAACTCGCGCTTTGTGCGCCTTCGCCCCGATATGAGCGTGGATGAAGCCATTAGCTATTTGCGAATTCAAGCAAAGACTCAAGTTGAAACAATTTACTACGCCTATGTGATCGATGCCGATCAAACGCTGATGGGCGTGACTTCTTTTCGTGAACTTTTCTCCGCAGCGCCTCACAAAAAAATTCGTGAGATGATGAAGACAGATTTGATTCGTGTGCCGGTGAACATGGAGCAAGAAGAAATCGCCAAAGTTTTTTCTCGCCAAGAGCTCACGGCCATCCCGGTGGTCGATGAGTGGGGCCACATGAAAGGGATCGTCACTTTCGATGATATCGCAAGTGTCATCCAAGAAGAAGCCACCGAAGATATTCAAAAGCTCGGAGCTGTTGAGGC
>CANCBY010000105.1 GCA_947374445.1 Pseudobdellovibrionaceae bacterium | reverse complement strand
TTCACCTCGGGCACAACCAAAGAAATTTCTTTGTTCATGCGAAAAGCTCCCGAATTATCAACGGCCCAAGCGCCAGACTTAACGGCCTGAGGAGCCCACTCTTTGCTAATATCATCGCCCGACGAGAAAAAGACTAAATCCAGCGAATCAAAACAACCGGGCCGCAAAATCTCGATAGAATAGCTCTTACCCTGCAAGGTGATCTGCTTACCGAGTGAGGCCTCGCTCGCAAAAGGCCGGAGCAGCTCGACAGGAAAATGTCTTTGCTCCAGTGTCTCCATGAAACTTTGTCCCACCATACCAGTGGCACCGACGACACCAATTCTTAATGAACGACCCAGCTTGCGAGAACTTAAAGGTTTCATATTATTTTTTCGAACCCGATGAGTTGTTTGAGCTTTGTAATCTCTCTGCCTCGTCCTTTTGATCCTCTTCATCTTCATCGATCAAGTCGTGATCATGAGAGACATGAGCGGGCAGATAAACGTTTGATTTGATTTTTTTATTTTTACCGAATCCTAAAATTCCGGTCACTGCACCAAGAACCGCATAGGATAGAAACAAAATAAATAAATTCACTTCAGGTCGATATAAAACCACAACTAAAAGTGCAATTCCCAAGACTAAGTATTTAAACGGCAGGCGTTCTTTAAGATCTAAATCCTTAAAGCTGCGATATTTAAAAGTACTGACCATCACAAAAGCCAAAAGATACGTCATTATCAAGAGGCCGATATTGCCTTTGGCATCCATCTCTAAATCTTGAAAAGCCAAAGCAGAAGAAGCCACAATTCCGGCTGCCATCGGCGTCGGTAGGCCTTGAAAATAATTTTTTTCTACGACGCTTGCTTGGACATTGAAGCGAGCCAGCCTCAAAGCTCCACATGTCACGAACAGAAAAGAACCCAACCAGCCAATGCGCCCAAATGGCTGTAACGCCCATAGGTAAAGCATAATAGCCGGAGCCACACAAAAACTCACAAGATCCGAAAGAGAATCGTATTCGGCCCCAAACTTAGAAGTGGCACGAGTCAGGCGCGCCAATCTTCCGTCCAAAAAATCAAATACTGAAGCTCCACAAATCCAATAAGCCGCCTTCACATAATCGCCCTGAATGGCATGAAGGATCGCATAAAAGCCACAGAATAAATTTCCCGTAGTCATAAGGTTCGGCAAAATATAAATTCGCATAGCAAAGCGACGTTGCCGCTCCGGATTCACGGCAGACTGATTTTCATTGGTCGCAGGATTGGTCACGAAAGTACTCCAAAAAGTGAAAAGAGAACCCATAAAAAAGTGGAACTAAGCAAAGGAAGCGTCAAATTGTCGTCGAGCTTAAAAATCGGAATAAGTTCGGCCATAGCTCCGATGAAGCCAGCCAAAAGACTCACGATCACCCATCGGTCCATCAGAATATTGTGGGCGTACAAAAAAGCAAAGCTCACGATGGCACAGACAAAAAATGCAGCCAGAGTGCCTTGCAAACTCTTGTGGCCAAACAGTTTGTCTTTGCCAAATTTGATTCCAAAATAGCTAGCGATCGGGTCAGCAAAGGCTAAAAAGAGAAGGGTCAAAAGCACCACCTCTCGCTGAAAAATAAAAACGATAATCCCAACGCCCGTGAGCAAGTAACTTGTCCCGGCCACTTTGTTGAGCTCGCTGTCTCTTAAAATTGGACGAAAAATGTGAACCAAAAGCTCATTCAGAGCCGGATAAAAATGTCGCAAAATATCCAAAGGTACAAAGACAAGCCAAGAAACCGCCAAAATTGTGAGCGATGTCCGTTCGGAAGCAAAGGCGTAGATAGCAGCCATCATCCCGACAGATTCCATATGCCAAACCTTGCGCGCCAGGTGCAGTTCAGATCGTTTTTTTAAGTCGTAACCCATGGATAATGCATCCAGTTCTAGGTTTTGAGTCGAGGTGTTTTGTCCCGTCATGTGGTAGCGACCTTAAATGACGAATTTTGCAATGACAACCCTACCCTCACAAAATATGTAACATATTGAATTTACAAAGATATATTATAATACAAGGCGGCACTGTTAGGATTTTAACAGGATTTTTGAGGGACCTCGACTCGGGCCCTTTGATTCGCATAAATATACAGTAAATTCAGATACTTAGATGCATCCAAAAAGGCCTTTGTTTTGCATTCTCTCTTCTTATGCTAGGTTTTTTGCTCACAGTCCTTACTTTCATTGTCATGATTCTGGCCCCCCAGGCCCGAGGGGCTTCGCTTGAAAGGCCAGGCTATCTGACCGATGTCAAAAACGAGCGCGAGCAACGCTTTTACGAGGTTTTTATTTTTGCCACCCCCCCCAGCAAACCCACACTGCTTTCTGACCTGATTTTTAATGCCCAGCTCTCGAAGCAGTTTAAGGACAAATACCGAGAAAAATTTGGCCAAATCGACACTTCAACAATTATCTATCAACCGACTAAATTTTCGGTCTTAGATGAAAACCGCGGCGCCGGTCTGCAGATCGAAACCGACAATCAAGCTCGCCGAGAGTTTGGTGATTTCATGGTCAAACGCTTGATCGAATGGCACGTTGACAATTATTTTAAAACCGATCCTTCAATGCGCCCGGTTTATGAACTCAAAGAACGATTGAGTCACGTGCAAGTTGAAGTCACAAAAGAGACAAAGCTCAGCGGGCAGTACTCTTTCTCAGACAACTCTCTTGATATCATTCTTGATGGGCCTCTTTTTGAGACCTCGAAATTGACCCTGCTGATGGACCCCAAGCAATTTGGGCCGGGGCCTATTTCTGACGAGAAGCTGTACCTGGCAAAAGCACTCTCAAAAAAAATGAAGGTGGTTACAACAGCCACCGCTGTTGATGGGATTGCAACCGCTGAGTTGCAAAGAGTTCTGAAAGCGAATTGGACCTCGACAGCGGGAGTGGCGGCTGCGTTTAAAGACGGCGGGCCCACGGCGCGCGAAACTCGCTGGCTGGTGGGACTTGGGCACTCTTACTGAATAAAGTCTAAATTCATACTTTAAACTGGCCCACAAAGGTGTTCGGAAAATAAAAAGGGACCCAAAACTCAGGTCAGAGTATAACTTCAATCTATTAAAAATATTCGATCTATTTAATTTTCGGATTCGGCAGTTGATCACTATAAGTACAACGCCGGCCAATGTATCATGATCCAACTACTTGGACGGCGGCACCCAGGCTGGGTTTTTTGCCATATTGAAGTAAGCATTAGCCAACTTAATATGTCGTTTTTCTAATCGAGGCTCTTTGATTTTTTTCAGACATTTTGCAATAAGCTTATGTGAACTCCCAAGTTCCCTAAGGCTTCCGTAGTTTGCGACCTTTAAAATCAAATCCGCATATGAACAAGCCACCATCTGCAACTCTTCATCAGATCCCAGTTGCTTTCTGCTCAGACACTCATCAACATATTTTATCGTCCAAGCGTTTAGATTCGTAAATGCTGCGTTTTTTAAAGCCGTTTTTTGTTGTGAAGTTAGTGGGCTCATTTTAGTCGATGCGGTTATTAGAGTTTCCGAAGCATAAATTTTCTTTTGAAGCGCGGCCATTTCCTTCTGCAGCTTATCAAGGTTAGCTTCAATATTTTTCCTGATTTTTTCAACACTAAGATCATGTGATGCCCTCAGCATCCCAGCTATCTCATTAATTGAGAACCCCATTTTTCGAAACTGTGAAATTCGATTGGCAATATCAATGTCTTTTTTTTCATAAACACGATATTTGTTTTCAGGGTCTCGCCGACTTTGGAGAATTCCTTTTTCTTCATAAAACCGAAGAGCACGGGGTGTAAGACCAGTTGCTTCAGCAAACTTTTTAATATTCAAAATAGCACCTCAAGACAGACTGTAAGGCTTTACGTAACGAGAAGGTCAATAGGCAAATTATTGTTATTTCAAAATTTTGTTTCAAGTCATTTTTAGCTCTTAAAACCTAGCTATTAGTATTTAATGCGAAATTAATGATCATCAACCCAATAGTTCCCGGCCACTTCAACGGAAAGCTTTTCCTCAATCGCATCTCAATTGGAAATTATTGTAGTTCTGGTAAATCTGTCCCAAGACAGGAGCAGATTTGTAGGTCAATTCCTTAGAACTATTTTGAATTTGATTCTGATAGATCGATTGCTTGGCTTGAGGCTGAAGCAGGCTGTCTCAAGATTTGAATTTTTTGTTCATGGACCACACCAGCTTGATCTTTGCGTTGAATCAGAAGTTGGTTTTCACCCTCGACCAAATCAATATAATCTGTGGTGTAACTTTGCTCTTTCAGCTCAATGACTTGGGCCGTAAAGCCATTGGTCAGATTTTGAATTGAAATATCCGTGGTCTTTTTATGACCCTTGCCACACGCCTGCCCTAGCAAGCGCAAATGTGCACCTTGTGTAGGACTCAAACTCTGAACCTCGCACGGAAGATTAACAGAAATTGATTTTCCAGCCACAGGCGCAACTTGATCTTGGGGAATGAGTTCCTCTGGATTTATGCTACTCGGTTGACGCTGAGAAGACGTGTTGGTGGCTAGGCGAGTGTCAAATTTTGAGGGCTGCCGCAACAAAGAATAGATCGCAGCACCGCCTAAGATACAAACTAGGGACAAAGTCATAAAAATAAAATGGCGTTGCAACGATGGGAGCTTCATTACTCCATTCATCGGCATTTTTTTGACGCGCCTTTAGGCTAGAATCGATGACAGGTTTTAGACCTGGCCGCTGGACGAGGCTCAGGTGATAGCAGAACTACTTTTTATCGATAGAAATCGCGAATTTTTTAACGCCGGCGCCCTTAACAATATCAATCACGCCGACAACCTTACCGTGAGGCGTATCTTTATCTGCGGAAATAATGGCTTGAACCTCTGGGTTCTTTGCCACTTGCTCTAGAGCTTTCGCGCGGATCGCTTCATCGCTGGCCGGAGTGCCATTTAAAGACATGTGTCCATCCGCGGTTACCGCAATGTTGAGCTGGCTCGGAGTTGCACTGTCACCCGAAGCTGCCTTCGGAAGATTTACTTTTATTGACGGCTTCATGATCATCGGAGCTGTCACCATGAAGATAATCAAAACAACCAAGATAATATCGACCAAAGGTACGACATTGATCTCTGAAATTGCGTCGTCGTGATCACCGCCCGCTTTCATTGCCATATTGGATCAACCTTTTCGTTTCGCGTAGGCCAAGCAAAGCTCTTTTACGCTGTCGAGACTTTGCAAAATACTTTTCACTTGGCGTTGATAATAATTGTAAGAAACCACCGCCGGAATCGCCACAAAAAGACCTGCTGCTGTGGCGACAAGTGCCAATGAGATTCCTGCCATCACAGTTTGTTGACCGGCTTCTGTTGATTGCGCCAGATCATTGAAGGCTTTCATAATTCCAAGAACTGTTCCTAACAATCCAATATAGGGAGCATTAGATCCAACAGTTGCAAGAAAGCTCAAATAGCGCTCAAGTTCAGGGCGCTCAATCAAAGAGATTGTATTAAAAACTTCCTCTAAGCCTTTGCTGCCATTTTCTTTCACATGCTTAAGGGCAAACGAGAGGGCTCTGCCTTCGATAGTCTCAACATCTCTTGAAAGACCCTCAACATCGTCCAATGAATGAGTTTGCAAAGCTGTTCTAACGCGACCACGAATTTTTTGGCTGTCAGCCGATATGCGACGCAAAACAAAAAAGCGCTCGAGAATCATCCCAATGCTGACGATACTTAATAGAATAAGAATCCAAAGTACAACTTGATCAGCAAAATGGGCTACAGCAAAAATTCTTTCACTTAACATGAGGGACACTCCTTGTGCGTTCACGGAACTTATAACTATTATGTGATCAGGTTCGAAAGGCGGTCAAGACAGTGAATATTAATCTCTTCAAATTGAAGACTTCATTTTTGTATTTGATTCTGACCCGCTGTTTATGGCTTGGTCTCACTGCCTGTTCGGCAGCAAAATCTAACGCGCCTTCTATTTTGGTTATTGCTATAGACCAGCTTTCATCACAAGACCTCGACTGTGGTCGAGAAAACAAATTAGAAATTAAAAGAGAAGGTCGCTCGGTTGTTTCACAATCAGGAGGCTTCGAAGTATTATGTCAAAGCTCGTATCGCTTTGCTCATGCTTACACTTCTTCCTTACTAAGCACTCCCGCTTTAGCCACTCTTTTAACGGCACAAGTTCCGTTAGCTCACGGTGTGCACGACAATGCATCAACACTTTCAGCTCAAATTGAAACTTCTGCAGAACGAGCTTTTCAAAACAACTTTGATACAACATTTTTTTCAGGTGGAGCGCCAATCTTAAGAAAAACAGGACTGCACCAAGGCTTTTCACTTTTTGATGACGCCATAAAAATTACCAGCTCCACTCTTTACCGCCCTTCGAAGCAATCAATATTGCAGTTTAAAGCTCGGCTCAAAGAAATCGGACGCGAATCATTTTTTTCGGTTTTTTATATTCCTGATTTGCGATTCACACAGCAACCAACAACCAATTCGCTCGGAGAACCAAGAAATCTATCTTATGAAAGCCAGCTCGAAGAACTCGACAGTTCACTGGGAGAACTTTTTGCAAATCTAAAGGCTGAAAAAAAATGGGAATCGACCCAAATAATTTTAGTGGGTCTCAATGGAAGAGCCAACTCTAGTCGAAAGACTTTTTCGTTTTCAACCAATCTACACAGTGAAAATTCCCAAGTCGCGCTTTTGTGGAAACCAGCTGGAGCACCTCTGAAGCAAGGAGTTGTTGTCAACGCTCCGGTCAACCTTGCAGATATCGGAGCTACACTTTATCAATGGGTTGATCAGAGACCACTTACCTCAGAGATTGCAGAGTTTCCCAATAAAACTTTGATGCAGCTCACAGACTCGAGCACAAATTCGGATGCTGAACGGTGGCTTCTGACTGAGTCTGGGTGGGCCAATTGGCGCCTTGATAAACCCCTGCAGTTGGCAATGAGAAATGGAGATTTACTCTGCCTCAATGAATTCAATGAAAAAGAAAAGTTTCGTTGTTTTAATACACTGACAGATAAAGATGAAAGATACGATTTGCAAGATTCAGAAAGTGGCGTTAAGGAAGCTCGCGATTTTTATTCAAAAATTGCGAACAAATACAAATGGAATAAAAACGACTCTGGCATAGCTACTCTACCAAGCTTAAAAAAATCAGAATTTGCCACAACAGCCTGCTTTAATAGTTTTAAAAATCAGGCTTTTGAAACACCAAGCTCTACCCCTTGCGAAGAGCCTATTCTCGTCGATCTTTTGCAGTGGTTAGCAGCTGAAAAAAATCCAACGGCCGAAGTTCAGCAAAAAGAGATCGCAAAAAAACGATTTTTGCGATCTCTCAGTTATGAAAATATCGATCGAAAAATTGTACTTGCTCAAAACGAGAACGAATGGATTTGGGATGTTCCTAAATCATTGATGGTCAACAAGTCACCACTTGAGATGATCTTTGAAATTCCTGAACTTGGCAAAATCAAAACCCAAGTAAATAGAGCCCTCAATCAATCGCACGAAGACTGAACTAAAATAAACTAGATCTTTCTATATTTTTTTCTAAATCTTTAGATGACCGAGCCAAAATGGAGTTTCGACGTTTTGTGCAACCAAAACTTTTGCCACACCAGCAAGGCTGCCCTGTGGTTTTTCAAATACCGCTGAAGGAACCGAACCTCGACATATCATAAAAAGATCAGTCCCCGGCTCAAGATAAATAGAACCACATTGCACCGAAAGTGCTCGCTGCAAACCCAAGCACTGACTCGGTAGAGGAGACTCTTGATTGAACTGCCAAGACCAATCAAATTGCGAAGCTAAGGGCTGCATATTATTTTCATTATTATTTTTTTGGCACAACAGCAATTGTGGACCTCCGACCTGAGCCCAAGATAAAACCTTGTCTTTATAGGAGATCGCCAACACTTCTACGCCAGAAACATATTCACTTTGATTGCTTGTTCTGTACAAAACATCGTTTGCTAAATGAGCCGCTCCCTTAAGTCTATTTCCCATCGGACTTAAGCTTTCGATGTATTCAAAAGGCGAAGTATGATCCTGCGCTTCGCCCAACTGAATTTGATCTTGAAATATTTGAGCAACTTGT
>CANCBY010000104.1 GCA_947374445.1 Pseudobdellovibrionaceae bacterium | reverse complement strand
GATCGTGTCATTACAAATCTGATCAGCTGCTTAGCTCCAGGGGGATATCTATTTTTAGGTCATTCTGAATCAGGTGCCATGAGAATTAAAACAGCCAAGCCGCTCTCACGGGCCATTTTTCAAAAGGTATAGGTGAGACTATATGTTGAAAAAGAAAATTAAAATTCTAATTGTTGAAGACTCTCTTGTGATACAAAAATTTTTAAAACATGCCATCGAGACAGCGCCAGATTTAGAAGTTGTGGGAACAGCCACAGATCCCTTTGAGGCCCGAGATCTATTGGTTGAACTTAAACCTGATGTTGTCACTCTTGATATCAATCTGCCTAAAATGGATGGCCTGACCTTTCTTGAAAAAATCATGAGTCATCTTCCTACTCGCGTTGTGATGATTAGCAGCGTGGCTCAATCAGGATCTCAAACTGCCCTCCGTGCTTTAGAACTGGGTGCCGTTGAGGTGATTGAAAAACCGTCGGTTGAGATTCTAAAAAATCAAGATCTTCTGAACGCGGCCCTTCTTGATAAAATCAGAGCCGCAGCGTCGGCACGACTGCCATTCAAAGGGCAAGGCTCACTAGGGCCACAAAAAAGCGTGAAGACAATTGCGGACACCAACCGGATTATTGCGATTGCCTCAAGCACAGGTGGCACGGAGGCACTCAAAGTTGTTTTAAGTGCCATGCCCGCGAACATACCTCCCACTGTGATTGTTCAACACATGCCGCCTGGATTTACCAAGGCCTATGCTGACAACCTGAATAAAAAATATCCGTTCGAGGTCAAAGAGGCACAAACTGGCGACAAACTAACGGTGGGTCGCGTCTTGATTGCCCCAGGTGATTTTCATATGGAGATCCGTAAAACTGGAAGTCTTTATTCTGTCGTTTTACACCAAGATCTTCCCTTGCACAGTGTGCGGCCAGCAGCTGACTACCTGATGAAGAGCGTTGCTAAATATGCCAAAGACAAAGCTGTCGGAGTCGTCCTCACTGGCATGGGCAAAGACGGAGCCAAGGGTCTACTAGAAATGAAGCAAGCAGGCGCGCCTACCTTTGCTCAAAGCGAAAAAACATGTGTTGTCTATGGTATGCCTTCAGCTGCAGTGCAAATTGGGGCCGTCGATCATATTGAAGATCTGCAAAATATGGGGTCTGCGATCGTGGATTGTATCTCGAAAAAAGCCGCGGCTTAAGGCTTTAAATCAGCTAGTTTGTTTTTTCAATCTCAGCAAAAACCGCCCGCAACTCTTGAGCCGTGGGCTTAAGCACAAAAGTATACTGAATAGGCTTTGACTCGCCATAGACCTCATCGACAAATTTCATTGTCCATCGGTACTGACCTGCCGGAGAACCCGAGCGCAGCTTCCAATGATCTGAATCAAGCTTTTCAATTTTTTCAACGACGGTCCATGCATTGGCCAGATAGGCTTGATATTCGAGTTGTGCGTCCACGAGATATTCTGATTTTTTATTCCACTGCAATTGATCAGGACTAGATAGCTCCCGATTGAGCAATTCAGGCTGCTCTAGATTTTGTGTGATCGCTGGAGTCACAACTACGCTCTCGGCTGCAGACCAGGGCCCTGGCACTCCCCGCGCGTCCAATACCCGCGCCTTGAGCAAATATTTACCGGCTTTAACTTGAACATCAAACACCGCGGACTCGGACTTAAAAAGCACCGGGGCACTTTTCTTTTTTTGGTCCTGCAATTCAATCTCATAGCGAAGGGCGCCCAATTGCTCATCCAGCTCTAACTGCACTCTTCCTTTGGGTGTGCTGTCGTCGATAGTGTTTTTGGCAGGTGCCTCGGCAGCCACACCTACGCGCAGAAGAAAAATGAAGAACAAAAAAAAGAGAGGTCTCGTTTTACTCATAGACTGGAAGCACTGCCGTTTTATTCGAAGCCTTGGCCTGCTCTAAAGAAAACTGCAAGGCTTGACTGCTTTTTAAAGCCAATCCATGGCGACTATCCATCGCAAATCTAAAGCTCTCTTTAAAGTTAGTCGGACCTGCGGGGCCATAACTTAAAACTTTCAAAGATGTTTCGAGAGCCTCTTTCATCGTCAGCTCTAGCAGAGAGTTCTGGCGCAAAAAACTGTACGTTTCTTCGAAAGAACTAAAGCTTCCATGCGAAAAATGTGGGCTCATTTTTGCGACCTGAATTGAAATTTCGGCGCATTTCTTAATAGGCAAACTAAGACCCGATTTTTTTTGGCAAAACTCCACTGTTTTCTCAAAATCAGATCTAGCTCTTGTAGGATTTCCCACAAAATCTTTTGAAAGGTGAAGAGCCAATTCGAAAGATTTCTCAAAGTCTAAGTCAAAATTTTCTTTAAGATACGTCATTTGAAAAAATTCAAAAAAGTTTCTCGACCGTTCAGCATTTTCGGCGGCAAACATGATCCCTGTCTTCAATGAGCTTTTAAGATCTACTCCACTCTTTTTCATCAAAGTGTAGGCTTTAGAAAATCTCTCAAAAGAGTCCGCACAGCCTGCGGAAACTTGTTTTGCAATTTCAAGCTGTCGCGAGATCGGCAAACCTAAGTCTGATTCTTTTCGTAGGAATTCATAAGTTTTTCTAAGCTCTGGAGCACTCAAACAAATTCCTGAATCATCAGGCACGGCGGCTATCGCCATTCGCCCAGATAAAATCACGATCGCAAGTTGAATAATTACAGAAAAATTTCTCTTGCTCATTAAAACTCAGCTCTTAGAGCCACCTGTGGAGTCCATTCACGAGTCTTAGTGTTCCAATCGAACCAAGTCATTGGCGCGTAAATTTTATGTTTGTACTCTTGATGCTTATCATAGGCTGTTATCGCTGAGCTTTGAAAGAACAGCGGCAAAAATGCCAGTGCTGCAGAAGCATAGGCGTAGTTTTTAGAGTCAGAGCTGGCATAATTTGACACCAAAATCGAAGACGACAAGTTAGTTAAAACCGAAGCGTAAGTAACAATTTTAGAAATTCTTGCTTGCTTCTCAAGCGCCTCTTCTGAAAATCTTTCGCGAGTCAGATCAGACCTTTTGTCCCCAGCTTTCATTTTCTTTAAATTGATCGCTGATTTTTTGAAAGGCTCTTGGTAAGCCAGCCAAGTAGTCATCGCGAGCCACCCAGCACCCACGCCTGTGGCCACCAAAGAAGCATTGTCTGAATCTCGTTTGTAATCATCACTTGCAGGGTCTTTTCCGTAACGTCCGCGTGTTCCAATACCCGTCACCAAAGTTGATAGGGCAGAGATTTGTAGGGGCCAATAACCCAGAACCTTTACGTCTTCTTCGTTTTGCGCTTCGGAGTTTAATCTTTCAGAAGCTCGCGGAACAACTTGCAGTTCCGGGTAATCAAAATCTTTGAAGATATTCAATTCTGCCGAGAAAGCGTTCGAAGCGGCACTCGAGCCTGCATTTGAATTGTTGGCTGGAGCCTCAGCAAAAGCCATGTGAGAGCTCAAAATAATCGCGGATAATATAGAACTAATAAGCTGTGTTTTCATTCTATGAAGTCTAACCGAGCAACTTGCAAAATGGCATCTGCCTAAAGTCTGGATTTAACTGCCAAACAAAAGCAAACACAGCCCTACGTCAGAGACTCACACAAAAGCCCGGCACACCGGGCTCAACCTTAAAGGCCTGGTGACGTAGTAGCTCCGTCTTTGAAGCGACGAAGTGTTTTCTCTTGCAGGTTAATAAACTCAATCGGCAGAGTCTCGCCGAACTTCGAAAAGAACTCCTTGTGCGACTGGACCTCTTCGATCCATTTATTTTGATCGAGCTGAGTCAGTTTTTCAAAACGAGCTTCTGAGAAATCCATACCCGACCAGTCCAAATCCTGATAGCGCGGAATCGCTCCCAAAGTTGAGTTTTGCGCTTGAGCTGTTCCTGTCACACGACCGAACATCCACTTCAAAACACGCATGTTATCGCCATAACCCGGCCACATGAATTTACCATTTTCATCTTTGCGAAACCAATTCACGACAAAGATTTTTGGCAGTGCCTTAACCGTGCCTGCCATTGAAAGCCAGTGACCAAAATAATCGCCCATATTGTAACCACAGAACGGTAGCATCGCCATCGGATCACGGCGAACGACACCAACCGCTCCGGTCGCAGCAGCCGTTGTCTCAGAACCAATTGTTGCTGCAAAGTAAACGCCCTCTGCCCAATTGTTCGTCTGGAACACCAAAGGAACTGTTTCGGCACGACGGCCACCAAAAAGCATCGCACTGATTGGAACACCTGCTGGATTCTCCCAGTCCGCATCCCCCGAAGGGCACTGGCTTGCAGGAGCCGTGAAACGAGCGTTAGGATGAGCCGATTTGCGACCGCACTCTGGAGTCCAAGCTTGTCCTTGCCAGTCCGTTAGTTTTGCGGGTGGCACATCGGTCATTTCTTCCCACCAAACATCACCATCTTCAGTCAGCGCCACATTGGTGAAGATCGTATTTTTAGCGATCGTCTTCATCGCGTTGGGGTTGGTTTTGAAGCTAGTGCCTGGAGCCACGCCAAAATAGCCCGCTTCGGGATTGATCGCGCGCATATCACCCGTAGGTCCAACTTTGATCCAAGCGATATCATCACCGATAGTAGTGACTTTCCATCCATCAAAAGTCGCTGGCGGAATGAGCATCGCAAAATTAGTCTTTCCGCAAGCACTTGGAAAAGCCGCCGTCACATACTTTTTCTCTTTGTTTGGAGATTCAACCCCAAGAATTAACATGTGCTCAGCAAGCCATCCTTCGTCGCGGCCCATGGTCGAAGCGATACGAAGTGCAAAACATTTCTTCCCAAGTAAAGCATTGCCGCCATAACCGCTGCCGAAAGACCAGATCGCTCTCTCTTCAGGATAGTGGACGATATATTTTTGCTCAGCATTGCAAGGCCAAAGCACATCTTTTTGCCCAGCTTTTAAGGGCATACCCACACTGTGCATCGCTTTGACGAAAAAGCCTTCCGCTCCCAAAACCTGCAAAGCGCCAAGCCCCATGCGGGTCATGATTTTCATATTCACTACGACATAAGGAGAATCTGAAATCTCAACACCAATTTGCGAAATCGGAGAGCCCAAAGGCCCCATCGAAAATGGAATCACGTACATCGTGCGGCCCTGCATGCAACCCTTGAAGAGCCCACCAAGAGTCGCGCGCATTTCTTCAGGAGCCATCCAATTATTAGTAGGACCTGCGTCTTCTATTTTTTCTGAGCAAATAAAAGTGCGATCTTCAACACGAGCTACATCCGAAGGGTCAGAGCAAGCCAGGTAAGAACCCGGGCGCTTGGCCTCGTTGAGTTTTTTAAGAGTTCCACTGGCTACCATCAGATCAAGTAGCTTTTGGTTTTCGGTTTCAGAACCATCACAAAAATGAATCGCAGCCGGAGTGGTCAGTTGAGCCATCTCATAAACCCAGGCCAAAAGAGCTTGGTTTTCAATTTTCATTGTGTTGTGAATTGGAACTTGAAGTCCTTGAGCCAAAGATTCTACAGATAACTGACTAGCACTAGCATTGCCATGAACTGACATTGATGATCCTCTCGTAAACTGCAGGCGACTAGCGCCCATTTTTTTGAGCCCAGAACCTACAAAAAAAAATCAAGTTTTCCAAGGATTGAAATGCCAGGTAGGTAGAAAATTACTGTCTCCAAAAGTCCTCCGTGAGCCATACTCAAATATAGGCCATTTGAGGGCAAAAACAGCCAAATTAAATTTATAAAATCAAGTCAAAAAAAAATTCATTTTTTTTAAATCAATTTACGCTCAGGTTCCGCAGCCTTAGCTAGTCTCAACCTGAGAGTGGCTCCCAGTCTCACTTTTGCCAGTCAAGTGTTTTGAAAACCCGCCGAAGAGTTAGTATCTGCCGCAAGTAGTTCTCTTGAAAGAGAAGCTTGCGCTGGGAGGTTCGAAACTCTCGCGGATAATTTTCAACAGGAGGACGTGTGGTGATGTTGATCCGAAGACCCGATGTTTTATTGGAACTTGTTGAGCTCCCTGAAAGGGGACCCCCAAAGTAGCCTAGATGTTCCTTAAACTTCGGAACTTTCAAGACGCCCGGCAGAACCGGGCGTTTGTATTTTTGCGGCTACTATTTCTATCCTAATATCTAATCTCGCTAATGTGAATCCGCCGACTGGATCACTTGAAAAATTTCTGCTCCAAAGCGATCGCTCTTTTCTTGACCAATCCCATAAACTTTTTGCAGTCCTTCGGTATCTGTTGGCTTTAGTTGTGCCAGCTGCCGCAAAGTTTTATCACTGAAAATAATAAATGCAGGCGTATCAAGCTCTTTGGATTTTTGCTTTCGCCAAACTTTGAGGGCCTCAAAACAAACAAGCTGCTGAGGGTCCAGAATCTGACTGTCGTTAAAACTAGGTGCTTTTGATTTTTTGGCCTTTTTAAAACTAGTTGCCGCCTTTTCGCCTTTGAACCAGCTTTGAATTTGTGACTGCACCGGTGATGGTTTTTGAGACGGGCTCAGCACCACTCTTCGCTCGGACTTAGGAGCACAGACATCGCAATGACCACAACTTTGAATGCGCTGAGCATCTTTATAATAGATCAAAATCTCGGCATGGCGACACTCACCGCCTTCGGCGTAGTTAACCAAAGCATCTAGATTTTTCCAGCGCAATTTTTTAAGCTCGGCTGAAGCCTCTGAGTTTTGAATGAAATAGGATTGAAGCCCTTTATCTTTAGCGGCGTAAAGCATAACACAGGTCGAAGGTAAACCATCTCGGCCCGCCCGCCCCATCTCTTGCGACAAAGAGTCAATATTTGCAGGCATCTGAAAATGCACCACCAAGCGCACATCCGGCTGATCGATTCCCATTCCGAAGGCATTGGTCGCGACAAGAATGCGGATGTTGCCCTCAATATAATCGGCCTGGACTTGATTGCGGGTCTCGGTGCCGAGGCCTGCATGGTAAAAGCTCACACTCTCAAATTGAAGTTCCAACTGCGAAGCCACAGCTTGTGTCATCTTGCGCGTGCCGCAGTAAATAAGTATGCGACCAGTTGACTGACTTAGTGTTTGCTTTATCGCTTGCACAAGAAGCTCAAACTTTTGGTCTTCATTTTCACAAGCCTCGACTTGGAAATACAAATTGGGACGGTAAAATCCGTGGACTCTCTTTTCTGGCTTGTTCAGCTGCAACTGTTTTGAAATATCATCCAACACCGTGGGAGTGGCAGAAGCAGTGAGAGCCAACATGGGTACATCAGGCCTTAATTTTTTGAGAATTTTAAGTTCTCCGTACTCGGCCCGAAAGTCATGGCCCCACTGCGAAACGCAGTGAGCCTCATCGATCGCAAAAAGTGCAAGATTCTGGTTTTGAATCCAGCGCTGAAAGCCCTCTTTTTGCACTCGCTCCGGAGACAAATATAAAACATAGGCGCCACCTTTTTGAATCTGGGTAAAGACCGCCCTTTTTTCGTCTTCAGTCTGCCCCGAAAAGATGGCCCCTGCAGGAATTTTCATCCGTTGCAAAGAGGCCACTTGATCTTTCATTAAAGCAATCAACGGCGACACTACGACCACCAATTTTTGGAGCTCAACTGCCGGCAGCTGGTAACAGAGTGATTTGCCGCCACCCGTTGGCAAAACGGCCAAAACATCCTTTTGTGCCAAAATCGAAGTAATGATTTCTTTTTGACCCGCTCTGAATTGAGGCATCCCAAAATGGCTCAATAGGGTTTGCTCAAGTTTTGCGGGCATACGAAGGGTTCCTTTGCGATGAAAGTTAAACTAGGCGGTCTTAGCCGCAAACTCAAGGCCGAAGGCACTGAGGCCTCAGTGCCTTCGGCCTTCCGCAGGGCGGCTCTCGCCAAGAGCGTCTCAAAATTGAGCCCCAAAAACACACATTAAGATCTTCTTTAGAATTGCCTGACTTATGTCGAAAAAGAAATGATCGCTGCATAACAACATCGCACAGGAATTAAGGCAAAAACGAAATGAAGTACTTATGAGATATTTCAAATATTGGTTGGTTGGATTTGGCCTGGTAGCCAGTCTTTCCCTCGTTGCCTTTTATCTCAGCGTGAAACACTCAAGCCATATAATGGGCTCTTCGCACCAATCCGCGAAGGCCGAATTGGTGCAAAAAAAATTGGATCAATTTGCGATCGTCTCAAATCTTATCAGTCGTTTTGTACAAGAAGATTT
>CANCBY010000103.1 GCA_947374445.1 Pseudobdellovibrionaceae bacterium | reverse complement strand
TTCTTTCAAAACTGGGAGTGGCGTGGCGCTAGGTACAGCGGCAGTCAATCCAGCGGCCATGCCACTGACTGAAGTGGTGTGCAATCTATCGAGGATCATATCGATGTGTTGCATTTCTATTATCGTTTTCGGAAAAAATGCAGAGGCCCGCGAAACAGTGTTTTTGAGCTCGCGGATGTTTCCTGGCCACTCGTGCTGTCTTAATTTTTGAATGGCTCCATACGAAAAGCGCACGCGCAGTTTTTTTGCAAAATACATCAAAAGCTCATCGAAATCTTCCATGCGATCTTTAAGAGCTGGGGCCATCACCGAAACCACACTCAAGCGAAAATACAAATCAGAGCGAAACTGCTGGGTCAAAATTTTTTCAGTGAGATTTTGGTGTGTGGCAGAGATGATCCGCACATCAGTCTTAATGGTTTTGTCACTACCCACTGGACGGATTTCATTGTTCTCGAGAGCGCGCAAAAGTTTTGCTTGAAGGCCGTAGGTCAAGTCTCCGATCTCGTCAAGAAAGAGTGTTCCACCTCTCGCTGCTTCGAAAGCTCCTTTGCGATCGCTAATGGCTCCAGTGAAGCTCCCTTTGACATGTCCAAAGAGCTCACTTTCAACCAGAGTTTCAGTCAGTGCCGAGCAGTTGACGCTGACAAAAGGACCTTGATTTCGGGTGGAGTGGCTATGAAAGGCCTGCGAGAGGACTTCTTTTCCGGTGCCTGAAGCGCCAAGCAAGAGTATAGGGAAGTCTGTTTTTGCGACATTTCCGAGGCGTGCGAGTTGAGCCGCCCAATCTTCATTTTTTGAATGGATACCTATGCCGGGAGTGGTTGGGGCTTCTTCTGAGAAAGCAAATATTGAGTCGCCGACTTGGACTTCATCGCCATCTTGCAGCCAGGACTCGGCAGTTTCGCACTCGTTAACCCGGGTGCCAAAGCCTCCGCGCAAGTCGCGGACAAGGTAGCCTTGCTCCTTTTTTTCGATGCGTGCGTGGCGGGCTGAGACAAAGTCTTCGGACAATTTGAGGTCACATTGGACATCTGATCCGATAACGAAAAGGTTTCCGAGCGAAAAGGTTGAAGCGGGGTTTTTGAGGTCGATCAGGTAGGCCATGTGAGCTCCTTGTGTTTTGGTTTTAATTGTCAGCGTGCGTTTGTACGGAGTTCGGATTAACAAGAAGCAAGCCACGGAAAACGGCCTCAGATGGCCTTAAAATCGTTCTGAAATTTGGGTTTGTCCTATTTCTTGGATCGTGTCCAAAAAGTGAGAAAGTTAGTTCACTCATGAGCGTTTTTGGTATGAAATAGTTCAATGCCAGTGGGATCTCGTTTTAAAGTTAAGCTCATTCATGGATATGAAGATTTAGCGCCTATTTTGGAGTTGCGCTCAGTTTGCTTCGTTCGCGAGTTCACAGCCACTCAGTATGACATCAGTGCTGACCACTTGGTTATTGAGGACGTTGAAAAAAGCCTGCTGGTTGGGGCCTATCGGCTGACGAACTCTGAAAGCTCGAACTCGTTTGAGTCTCAAGATGATTTTAATTTGAAAGGCTGGCTTGAAAAGCCGGGAGCGAAAGTGGAGTTGGCTTGGGCTTGCACTCGACCGGGTTATCGACAGGGCAGTGTGATCGCACTGTTGTGGAAGGGCTTGGCGACTTATCTGAAGGCCAACAATGTTCAATATCTCTTTGGGCCAGCAAGTTTAGGTGTACACCCTGCTGAGCAAGTAGGGGATGTTTTGAAGTATTTGAAAGCTCATCGCTGTGATTTAAAAGATTCAGGCATTGAGGCAAAGCAGAGGCCTTTTTTAGGCGCGCTCAATCTTGATTTTGTTGAGACAGTTTCTAATTTGTCGCAGGTTATTTCGAAGAGAAAGCTTCCTGCACTGATGCGAGCCTACTTGATGGCCGGCGCTTTAGTTTTGCTGCAGCCGGTTTTTGATCCGGACACCAATTGTTTTGATTTTATGACTGTGCTTGAGCTGGATCATTGCAACGACAGTATACGACAGCATTTTAACTTGTAAAAACGAGAGTTGCAAAAAACTAGCGAGAGGTTTTGGTTTTATGAAAAAACATAAATTTGTATTTTTGAAAAGTGCTGTGTTCCCCAAAGATTATCCTGAACCTACTCGGTTTGAAGTAGTGGTCGCTGGTCGCTCAAATGCCGGCAAGTCTTCGTTCATTAATGCTTTGGCCGGCGGGCAAAAAATTGCCAAAGTCAGTCAAATGCCAGGCAAAACCACTTTGCTTAACTTTTTTGATGTGGATGAGAATTACAGATTAGTCGATACTCCAGGGTACGGTTTTTCAAAGCGTGGAGGCGACGAGCAAGCCTCTTGGCAGCAGATGTTAGAAAATTATTTTTCACTGAGAGATAATTTGTGTGGAGCCCTTTTGCTCGTGGATTACAAACGAGACTGGGAAGAGGACGAAGAGTTGTTTTGCTCTTTTGCCCGAAAGATCGGGGTGCCAGTAGCAGTTCTTCTGACTAAGATTGATCGAGGCAATAATAAAGATATTCAGGCCGCCCTCAAAAAAATCAAATCTCAATCCCGTATTCACGACGTGTTTCCTATATCGGCTGAAGGCAAAGTTGGTATTGATCAGATGGAAGAGTTTTTTTTCAATAATTGGATTAAGCCCGCACTCAAAGGTGACTCTGAAAGATGAAGCCATCAGTACTCGGTGTTATCCCTGCTCGGTTTGCTTCGACTAGGTTTCCTGGCAAGCCCTTAGCTAAAATTCAAAATCGCGAAATGATTCTTTGGGTGATCGAGGGCGCGAGACAATCGCAAAGTCTTTCAGAGCTAGTTGTTGCCACTGATGATTTGCGTATCGCTGAAGTTGTTGAAAAAGCTGGCTGCAAAGCGGTGATGACCGATGCTCGATTGCCGACAGGGACAGATCGAATTTTCTCTGCACAAAAGATTTTGGGAAAAAAATTTGATGCTGTTGTGAACATTCAAGGTGATGAGCCTTTGGTGAGTGGAGCGCTCATTGATACTTTGGTGGCTCCGCTGATGGCGGACCCTACTCTAGAGATGGCGACTTTGGCTCAGCCTCTTGTGCTAGAGGATTTAGATTCCTTGAACTCGGTGAAGGTTGTGGTCAATCGACGGAGTGAGGCCTTGTATTTTAGCCGTTTTTCGATCCCATTTTCGAGAGTCAGGCCTGCTTCTGTGGGCTTGATTCAAAGCTCTTTTAAGCATGTTGGGATGTATGCTTATAAAACAAGCTTTTTGGCAGAATTTTGTCAGACTGCGCCGACGGAGCTTGAGACACATGAAAGCTTAGAACAATTGCGCGCCTTGGCCATGGGAGCTAGAATAAAAGTCATCGTGGTGAATGAAAAATCTTGGGGTGTTGACACTCCTGAAGATCTAGCCAAAATTGAAGATATACTGAGGTTGCGCTGATGAAAAAAGTCTCACCAAAATCAAAAAAAATCGTAAAAACGACTATCAAGAGTACAAACAAAACGACTAAAAAAAAGTTTGAACAAAAATTTGTTTTTATCACCGGTGGTGTTGTTTCTTCCATAGGTAAAGGTCTGACGGCGGCAAGTCTTGGTGCTTTGCTTGAAGCGCGTGGAGTACGTGTCACTCTGATGAAGTTTGATCCTTATATCAACGTGGACCCGGGCACGATGTCGCCATTTCAACATGGTGAAGTTTATGTCACAGAAGATGGAGCCGAGACAGATTTGGATCTAGGCCACTACGAGAGATTTACCTCAACTAAACTTACGCGTGCGAATTCAGTTTCGACCGGTCAGGTTTATGATCATGTGATCACTCGTGAACGGCGTGGTGATTATTTGGGCGGGACTGTGCAAGTGATTCCGCATATCACAGACGAAATCAAGGCGCGTATTTTTGATGCCGCTCAAGGCGCAGAAGTAATTTTGGTCGAGATCGGTGGCACCGTGGGTGACATCGAGTCACTGCCATTTCTTGAAGCCATCCGTCAGATGCGAACCGATGTTGGTTTTGAAAACTCAGTTCTTATTCATGTGACCTATGTGCCATACATCGCTGTGGCTGGAGAGCTCAAGTCAAAACCCACTCAGCATTCTGTGAAAGAATTGCGAGAGATTGGTTTGCAGCCTGACTTTTTAGTTTGTCGAACTGAAAAACTTATTGATTCAAACACTAAGGCGAAGATCGCATTATTTTGCAGTGTGAAGCCCGAAAATGTTATCGCAGCTCCGGATGCATCTACTATCTATGAAGTGCCATTGACTCTTCATAAAGAGCATCTAGATGAGCTCTTGGTGGAAAGGTTGAATCTCGGATCAGTGAAGCCCAATCTAAAGGGCTGGGAAAATATCGTACGCATTTTAAAAAAACCGGCAAAAACTGTGCGCATCGCAATTGTTGGAAAGTATGTTGATCTCAAAGAGTCTTATAAATCTTTGAATGAATCGATTGTTCACGGCGGTATTGCAAATAACTGCCACGTAGAAATTGTTTATGTCGACTCCGAAAAAATCACTGAGAAAAATGTGTCTCAAGCTCTTTCGCAGGTGCACGGAATTTTAGTTCCTGGTGGTTTTGGTCAGCGTGGTGTTGACGGTAAAATGACTGCGATCAAGCATGCTCGTGAAAAGTCTATTCCATTTTTTGGAATTTGTTACGGAATGCAATTGGCTGCCATCGAGTTTGCTCGCAATGTTTGTGGAATTAGAGATGCAACAAGCCGAGAGTGGCACGATGAAAATAAGCGCAGTGGTAATTTTGTTATTGATATTATGAGTGAGCAGCGGGGTCTTGATAAAAAAGGCGGCACAATGCGCCTGGGATCTTTTCCGTGTACGTTGAGCCCTCATTCAAAGGCATTTCAGGCTTATAAAACGCCTTTGATCTTTGAGCGGCATCGCCATCGCTTTGAATTTAATAATCGATTCAAGTCACTTTTTGAAAAGCGTGGGATGAACTGTGTGGGTGTGTGCAAAGAGCGTGATCTTGTCGAAATTGTCGAGCTTGTTGATCATCCGTGGTTTATTGGCGTTCAATTTCATCCAGAATTTAAATCAAAGCCTTTGCAGCCTCATCCGCTTTTCAGTCAGTTTGTTAAAGCGGCGCTCAAAGAAAAAGATCTGCAAGAGTCTCCTCGCGCGGCCCATCGGTCAGCAAGTAAAACTCAACACGTTGAAACATAATTTTTGAAACCGCTGGAGTATTGATTTTGGCTAAAAATACATTGGATCTCGCAAAATCTGTTCTTGAGATTGAAGCTCAAGCTGTTTTAGCTCTGAAAGATAAAATTGGTGAGTCTTTTATAAAGGCTGTTGAAGTCGTCAATCAATGCCAAGGCAAAATTGTCGTTACAGGTATTGGCAAATCAGGTCAGATTGCTCGCAAGATTGCGAGCACGTTGTCGTCGACAGGTTCTCCTGCTGTGTTTTTACATCCTGCCGAAAGCGGCCATGGCGATTTAGGGATGATCTCGCAGCAAGATGTGGTGATTGGAATTAGTTACGGTGGTGACACCACTGAGCTAACTCCTGTTTTAAGTTATATCGCTCGAAAGAATATTCCTCTGATTGCAATCACCGGTAAAGTTCAGAGCACTCTAGCAAAAGCGGCTGCTGCCGTTTTAGATGTTTCTGTGACTCGAGAGGCATGTCCATTGGGGCTGGCTCCTACTGCGAGTAGCACTGCCACATTGGCAATGGGGGATGCACTTGCGATGGCTGTGTTGGATCTTAAGGGATTCAATGCCGATGAGTTTGCAAGCAATCATCCAGGTGGTGGACTTGGATTTAAATTGAGTCGTGTGAAAGATCTTTTGCCAGTGGGCGAAGACTTGCCATTGGTTAAGCCGGACACACCCATGCGCCAAGTTTTTTCAGTGATGACCCATCGAGATGTCAGGGGAGCTGCGGGAGTTTGCGATGACTCTGGTGATTTGATTGGAATTATTACTGATGGAGTGATCCGGAAACGATTAGAGACTTCAGCTGAGCCTCTCAATGGAACAGCAAATGATTTAATGACGCTCAATCCCCGCACAATTGATTGCGATGAGTTGGTTGAAAAGGCTCTTTTTGTGATGGAGCAATTTCGCATCAATGTACTTTTTGTTTTAGATGCAAAATCTTCGCAGCCGAAAAAACCCGTCGGAATCATCGACATTGGTGTTTTACTCAGGGCAAAGGTCCGTTAACCAACTCTTTAGGTATCCCATCCAAGCTCACCAAATCCAACCAAAGCCAACTTTAGTCTAGAAGCCTAGTCTAGAAGCCTGTCGAAAGATTGATCCCTTTTGAGAATGCGCGACAATGAGCTTGAGGTAGGAGCACCATGAAACTTCAACATCTAGTCTGCGCGTTAGGGGTCTGTCTTGTCCCTTTCTTTTATCAAAGCCTTGTCAGGGCTGAAGTCATTGAATTTCCTGAAGAAGAATTGGCTCAAGAGTCCGTTCTTCCCAAGTTTGACAAGCCTGACGTTGTAAAAAATAGAAATGTAACGACCGCAAATAAATTTGAGGTGTCTCCTTATCTTGGATTTAACGTGACTGAGCCGATATACAATCAGACACGTTTCGGTGCAAAGTTCGGTTATCACTGGAGTGAAGAATCCACGATCAATCTTAATTTTGCCAAGCATTCAAGCGGTTTGAACACGCAATACACCGATGCCTTGAAGAGCCAGTACAACTTAGACTTCAGCCGTGCTCCGGCCGTGAATTATTCATATTACATCAACTATGAATACAAAGTTTTTTACGGAAAAATAAGTCTTACAAAACAAGGTACGTTGAATTTGATCACGTCGCCTATTTTTGGCGTCGGAATGACCGCATTTGAAACAAAATCGTATCCTGGGTTTATGGCTGGTATCGGTCAGAAGTTCTACTTCACTAAATCGATAGCTTTGGCTTTTGACTTGTTAGCGCAATATTCTCAAGCGCCATCGCCATTTCTTGCGGGAAGAATGAAGACAGCGCCGTCCAGTGGAACAGCGGGCTCTGGGCTTGGTGATATCGTCCCTCAAAAAGGTGAGTTCGAAGATAAATGGTCTCTTTCAACCATTATGAATCTGGGGGTGACTTTTGTTTTCTAGAAATACAATCCTCACGATTTTGGTTTCAGCTTTAATGCTTCCTCAAATTGTTAGAGCTCAAACGAGTGCTGCAGATGAAATTGATGAAGCAACAACAAATCAGGCAGCTGATTTAGATGTCAGTGCTGTCGAGAGCGAAATGAGTAAGAACTTAGCCAAACAAAAGGCCAGTTCAAAAGCGAGCTCAAGCTCTGTAAAAGAAGAAAAAATTGAAACATTTAGTGATCTAGGAAAGCTCGCTCAATTCAGTGAAGTATCAGTAATTCAAAAGCGCTATCTTCCAAAGACGGGAAGGTTCCAGGCTTTTGCTGGCTTTACATACTCTACGAATGACCCTTGGTTTTTAGGTTTAGGACTCAGCGGAAAGCTCGGATATTTTTTAACAGAAGAGTGGGGAGTAGAGCTTGCCTACACAACCCTCTCAAATAGTGAAAAAAGCTCTGTTCAGGATTTGAGATCTAATCAAGGCGTTACAACATCATCTTTGATCACTCCAAAATCTTATTTGGGTGGTGATTTGGTTTGGACTCCAGTTTACGGAAAAATGAGTTTAGGAAATCGCAAAATTGTTCCGTTTGATATGTATTTTTCTCTTGGTGCAGGGAGTACTTCGACTGCTGACTCACAAAATGCGTCAACAATGAGACTTGCGACTGGCCAAATATTTGCCATCACAAAAGGCATGGGATTCCGCTGGGATTTTGGCTGGAATCGCTATACGGCTAAGAGCATTGATGCGAGCCAAACGGCTTTTGATAATTTTTTACTGACGATGGGCATGAGTTTCTTTTTTCCGGAGGCTAAATACAGATGATGAAAAGCCTTTTATTTCTCTCATTGATTTTGGCTTCGGCTACCGTGATTTCTTCTGGGGCTGAAGCTCAGTCTGTTGTTAAGAAAAAAACAAGTAAGGTGACGACCGTCCCACAAGCTCCAAAAAAGAAAGTTGTTTCTGCACCAGTAGCGAAGGCGCCTCCAGGCCTGAGTAATGCGAGCGCTCGGATGCTATCAGAAGCTTTGTTGGCAGTCAGAAATGGTCAGTGCGAGCGAGCCACCAACTCTCTTTTCGTGATGTCTCGAAAAAATGAATTTATCGCTGAGAGAGAGCA
>CANCBY010000102.1 GCA_947374445.1 Pseudobdellovibrionaceae bacterium | reverse complement strand
TTTACCCACAAAGGCCTGGTGTTTTTCTCGAGAAATATTTTGCTGAACTTCCATGACCGCCTGAAATCGGCGCTGTTTAGTCTCTTCATCAATTTGATCTTCCATTTTGCCACCGGGAGTACCCTCTTCGGGAGAATACTGAAAGCATCCAACGCGATCAAATTGCTGTTCAGAGATAAATTGCAGCAACTCTTCATGCATCTCTTCTGTTTCACCAGGAAAACCCACGATGAACTGAGTGCGAATAACAGCTTCAGGAATTTCTTTTCGAATATTCGACAAAACGACTTCGATCTCTTTTCTTGTCATTTTGCGATTCATTTTTTTCAACATCTCGTCGTTGACGTGTTGAAGAGGCATATCGAAGTATTTAACCAATTTTTTGCTGTGTTTAATCAACTGAATCATCTCAGGAGTGATGCCATCTGGATAAAGATAAAGCATGCGAACCCACTCAGCTCCCTCGACTTCTGATAGAGCCCGCAAAAGTGTTTCAGGACTTTCAATGGCCTCAGGCGATTTGCGGCGCAAGTCCCAACCATAATCAGTAAAATCATGACTGATGATGATCAGCTCTTTCACACCACCAGCAACCAAAAGTTTTGCTTCGTTAACTACATTTGAAAGAGTGCGTGACTGAAGGTTTCCACGGATTAACGGAATGGCACAAAAAGCACAACGCTTAAGGCAACCCTCTGAAATTTTAAGATAAGCTCTATGGCTCGGCTGAGAGTTCACTCGTGGTGTAGACTCTTCTTGCAAATATGTTGGCAGGTTGAAGAATTTTTTATTGAGATCGCCGGCTTCGCTTTGCTTAAGAATTTTTGCAATATTTTGAAACTCACCAGAGCCCACAAATAAATCAGCTTCAGGCAGGCCTTCAACCAAGTCATCTTTATATCGTTGAGTCAGGCACCCAGCGACCACAACTTTTTTTACTTTGCCAGATTTTTTGAGCTCGGCCATTTCAAGAATTTTTTGAATCGATTCTTTTTTTGAATCTTCGATAAAGCCACAGGTGTTCACAACGATGGTTTCTGCATCTTCAGCTTCACCAACAACCTCGTAGCCCTCTTTCATCAGAGTGCCCGCCATGATTTCGCTATCAACTAAGTTCTTAGGACAACCAAGACTCACAAAGTGAACTTTTTTTGCCATTGCGCTTGCAGTTGGGTTTGCCGTTCTCTTTGCATTGCTTGTAATCGGAGTTTTGCTTGTCATAGACTGTTCACCTGTGCGCCCTTTGGCGGCGTATATTTAAAAAGATTCGGACTCTTCTTTTTGTTAAATTCAATGTCTGAAAAATTCATCGTCGTTATGTTTCCAACATCATCTTTGTATGAAATTTGAGAGACTTCTTTTTGCTTTTTTAAAACGACGATTTCTAAATCCTTTATTTTAAGATCAGACGTCTTCGGTTCAATGCTATAGCGCGCTTGTTCAGAATCTAATTTTTCAGAAATAACTTTAAAGTTTTCAAAAATGGATGTGCCGCCCAGCAGAGAGGAGATCATAACTTGCGCTTTGTTTTTACGATCAAGCTTGGCTTTCGCAACCTGCATAGGACCAGGAAACTCTTTTGGAGGGCTTTGCTCATTCCAAATAGTTTCACCATCATAAACAATCAATGTCCGATCCGGCTCAGTGTTTTCCCAACGAAATAAACCAGCAGAAATTGAAATTTTGCCGGCAAATTTTGTCTCTGTTCCGAGCAGATCAGACTTCACCACTTTGACAACTTTCATCGCGGTCATTTCAGATTTTCGGTAGCGCAATGTTGCCTGCTTTAAAAATTGAAACGCCTCTGGCTTACTTTTTTCATGGCTCTTCTCATGACTTTTCTTAGAAGCCTGAGCCAAAGATCCAAAAGCAAAAATTGTTATGAAAAAAATCCTGAATAAATACAATTGCATGGGCTGCTTATAGCACCACCCCTAGTCCGCCGCAAGATGTCGATAAGCAATACTCCATACCTCAAAGTTCGAGGGTCTACCTAAGGCAATATAGGCCGCCTTTGCCGTTGAACCCGTCGTAACAACATCATCCACAAAGATGACCTTGCCATCAAATTGCGAAAATTTTTCACAGCTTTCCATAACCAGTAGCGACCGCGCGCCTTTGCCCTTGGTTTTTTGCGACTCAATCGCTGTGGTTTTCAAGCAATTGACAGCTTTCGCCGCAAACACAGCCGCCAAGCTTTCGGCTAAGGCTAAAGCATGATCAAAACTCTGGGTTCTCGAGGGGGCTGGCACAATTACCAGCTTTCTGCCGTCAGAGTTTTGCAACATCCCCTTTTTAACAAATTGCGCAGCCAATCTATCGAAAGAGGACTTCGAAAGGCCTCCTTTAAGACTTAAAATGAATACCGAACACACAGGGCTTCGATCTGGCTCCCAGTCTAGCAGCGAGTGAACCTTTAAGCACACTGATGACGCATCTATGATCACTGCCTCTGAATTCGGATTTCTCCAAGGAAGCTCAGCCCAACAAAATTCACAGACAGTCTCTTTTGAGTAAAAAGACCCGCAATAAGCACAAGTCCGAAGAATGGCCATAAAATCAAACAGAAACCGCCTCATTATACACCCCCTAAGTTGCAGACGAGGCTCTGCAATAACGGGCGCAAATCAGGAGGGGCTACGTTGAGACGTCCAACCTAAAAATTATGATAAGGCAAATTTCTTTGAATCGTAAAAGCACGATAGATTTGTTCTAAGGCGACGGTTTGCGCCACCAAATGGTTAAACACCATCGGAGAAAAGCTCACAACAAACTGAGCTCTGGCGCGAACCTCTTCTGAAACCCCAAAAGCTCCACCGATGATAAAAACACATCGTTTTTTTCCGGTCGAAAGTGCGGTTTCAATTTTTTTTGAAAACTGTGGGGAGTTCAGCTGCAGACCGCGCTCATCAAAAACGAAAACATAATCATCGTTTTTGAGAGTCGCCAAAATTTTTTGCGACTCTTCTTCAAGTTTGACGAGGCCTTGAGCTCTTGAATTTTTGCTTGGTTTGATTTCAAGATGTTCTAGCGAGAAAAAATGAGAAATTTTTTCGACATAAAGATCTTTTGCCAGATCGGCCCATTTTTCGTGGGCCGAAGCAACTGTGATAAAAACCAGTTTCATATATTATCTTTAGGCTTGAGGTGCTGAATCCTTTAGACCCATGTCTTTGGCTTCTCTCCAGAGATTTTCTAAAGAATACTCCTGGCGAACAAAGTCGTAAAAAACATGCACAATCAAAGATCCGTAATCAAGAACAACCCAGCGACCCTCTTCAACGCCTTCGATCGACTGAGGGTAAACGTTGTACTCTTCTTTGACGGCATCAATGATGTTTTCTGCCAAAGAAACTGTATGTCTTGTGCTGGTGCCAGATGCGATCAAAGCAAACTCTGAGGGAGCTGACATTTTTCGAAGATCAAATCCTCGAACTTGAATACCTTTTTTTGAGAATAAGTTCGCACCACAGAAATGCGTGAACTTTTCAAAGTCCCCGATGCGTTTACCAAGGTTTTGGTAGATCTTTTGTGCCCGAATGTAGTTTTCAACACCGAGAGGAACATGCTTCTCAACGTTTTTTCCAGCACGGAGCCATTTGCGAATTTCAGTCGATGAAAGCTCAACATCTTGCAAATGAATAAACTGAATATTGCGGCCAGTTTTAAGTTCAATAAAGTTAAAATCAAACTCTTCTGTTAGAGCTTTAATCTTCTTAGGAAGCTCTTTTTCTGATTCAGGAAACTCAAAACCTGGGCGAGATGTAACTATTAAGTTCGTCTCAGTAAAAAGATCTTGCATGTCTTTCCATTGCTCGAGCTCTTCAAACTTATCCATGCCGATAATGAGATACAAATCTTCAGCAGAAATTGTTTTGCGAAGATTCTTAACCGTGTCAATTGTGTAGCTCAATCCACCACGTTTGATCTCCTGATCGTCGACAAAAAACTGAGGGCCCCAGGCTTCAACAGCAATTTTTGCCATCTCAATTCTTTGTTCGCCTGTAGGTCCTTCAATTTGTTTTTTAAGTGGGTTTTGCGCTGCAGGCACAACATGAATTTTACCAAGGCCTGCTTTTTTTAAAACTGTTTGCAGACTATTTAGATGGCCCATGTGTGGAGGGTTAAAGCTTCCTCCGAAAATTCCAACTTTCATGGCTGTACTCCCTTTTCTTGATCATTGGTAAAAACATACTTACCAATCTCAAAAAGCAATGCTTCAATACCTTTGCCGGTCACCGCAGAAATTGGGTGAGGCGAAACTCCAGTTTTATTTTTGAATTCAGAAATAAGTTTTTTTAGTGAACTGTCAGGAACTGAATCGATTTTACTAAAGACAACAAGTTGCGGACGTTCGCCGAGAGGAAAAAATCCCTCTTTGTCTTTATTTGTTTCATCATACATTTTTAATTCGTAGTTGATGTCTTCGTAATCTTTGATTGGGTCTCCGCTCCCCATTCCAGAAATATCAATCAAATGAACAAACAAACGAGTTCGTTCGATATGACGTAAGAACTGAATACCAAGACCAATTCCTTGATGAGCTCCTTTTACTAGCCCAGGAATATCAGCAACAACAAAAGATTTAAACTCTGCGGCCTTCACGACTCCTAAATTTGGAGTCAAAGTTGTGAAAGGGTAGTCTGCAATTTTAGGCTTAGCTGCAGATATTCTAGAAATCAAAGTTGATTTTCCAGCATTCGGAAAACCAATAATACCCACATCAGCTATCAGCTTAAGTTCAAAAATAACCTCAAGCTCTTCGCCCTCTTCACCAGGCTGAGCATGTTCAGGAGCCTGATTCACGCTAGTTGCAAAAAAAGTGTTTCCTTTGCCGCCACGACCACCACGAAGAAGAACGAATTCTTCGATTCCAGTCATGTCGACCAGAGTCTCACCCTCAAGTGTCTTTACAAGCGTTCCAGGTGGAACGACTAAGACAAGATCTTCGCCAAACGCGCCGGTACAGTTTTTTGAAGCTCCGGCCTGCCCGTTTTGAGCGGCGTATCTTTTTCGATTTCTATAATCCACGAGAGAGTTTACGTTTTGAGCAACCTTCAGAATTAAGTGTCCACCACGGCCGCCGTCACCACCATCTGGTCCACCCCGAGGAGTCATAGATTCTCGACGAAAACTTTTGCTACCAGCTCCGCCATGACCCGAGGCCACAGTGATTGTTACTTCATCGATAAATTTCATACAGCTAACCAATTTCTTTTGAAGCAACATCCGCTTTGATTGATGAGAGCTTCTTTTTTCATTTCAAAAAACTAAATACCATAAAAAAAGAGGAGCCTTCTCAGACTCCTCTTTCAAAGTTTTTATTTTAAACTCATCTTTAAATTCGTTTTTTAACTTAATTTAAAAATGAATGAGAACTAAGCAGTTTTTGGATAAACGCTAATTTTGAACTTTTCTTTTGAAAAACGTTCAAATTTAACAAGACCGTCGATCACAGAATAAATTGTGTAATCGCGTCCAATTTTAACATTGTTTCCAGTGTGGAATTTAGTTCCACGCTGACGAACGATAATTGTTCCTGGCTTAACTGTTTCTCCGCCAAAGCGTTTCACGCCAAGTCGTTTACTCTGTGAGTCTCTTCCATTCTTGGTACTACCGCCGGCCTTCTTACTTGCCATGACTGACCTCTCCTAAATTAACTGAGCCTAGTTAGGCCCAGATAGTATGCTTATAGTGCTTAAGCTTTTTTGCTAGTTTTCTTTGCTGTCTTCTTTTTTGCTCCGCCTTTTTTAGCAGCTGATTTTTTAGCTACTTTCTTTTTAGCGGGAGCTTTTTTAACAACTTTTTTCGTTACTTTTTTAGCTGATTTTTTTTCTTCACGGAATGATTTATCATCCAAAGCAGCTCGTTTAGCTTCAATTTTAGTCGCTTGTGCTTCTGCACGTTTTTTATCAACGTCAATTACATTTGCCGCTTCGTCAGCTTTAGCCACCTTGCCATCTGGCGCAGTGATCGACTTGATGAAGATCTCAGTAAAAGGCTGACGGTGAGTTGCAAAACGGCGATAGCCTTGACGTCGTTTCTTTTTGAAAACGATGACCTTTTTATCTTTTGTTTGCTTAGTGATCACCACAGTGACTTTAGCGTTTTTAACAGTGGGTTGACCGACAACTGGATTTTCTCCACCGATCATCAAAACATCTGTTAGATCCAGCTCTGATCCCAAAGCTGTTTCGAGTTTTTCAATACGGAGAACGTCTCCGGCTTGAACTTTATATTGTTTCCCGCCTGTGCGAAAAATGGCGTACATCATTTACCTCCGGTAACCGATACAGAAGTTCGAGTTTGTGCCACCACGCGGTAGGCTTGTCAACTTAGAATCTGTAGGATTTTACTTGGCTTTTCAGCAAAACAGAAGAAGGCTCTTTGTCCCACTCTTTTAACCACTGCTTCAAAACTCAAAATCGGCCTTAGACTAACAAAAAAACTGCCTGGTTTCAAGGTGTTATCGGAAATGATCGCTGGTAGGTCTAGTTAGACAAAAAATATCTCGTACTGCTCTATATGATAGCCCGGCTCGATTTTAAAGGCCACCGAGCGGGCGAGCTTCTTTTCGATAAAGTTGAGGGTTTCGCCCTCAACTTCATAGATCCAGTCCACAACATCAGAGTGGCAATGAACGACGATGTTGGTTTTTTTATTGTTTTCAAGCTGTGGGAGGTCGCGCTCAAGTTCTCTGAAAATTTCATTCGCTATTGTCGACTTCTTTTTGATGTAGCCCTTGCCATCACAATAAGAGCAAGGCTCAGCCAAAGTTTTGATCAATGAGGGGCGGATGCGCTTGCGAGTCATCTCAACTAGCCCTAATGAAGACATCGAGATCACATTTGTGCGCGCGCGATCTTTTGTTGTTTCTTCTGCCAGCATGGTCATAACTTTTTCGCGATGGGATTCTTTTTCCATGTCGATAAAGTCGATGATGATGATGCCTCCACAGTTTCGAATTCGCAGTTGATGGGCGATTTCTTTTACGGCCTCAAGATTTGTTTTGAGAATTGTATCTTCAAGATCCTTTTTGCCGACGAAGCGCCCCGTGTTCACATCAATAACTACAAGGGCTTCGGCCTCGTCTACAACAATGTAGCCGCCGGACTTGAGCCAGATCTTACGATCCATTGAACGCGAGATCTCGATGTCGATATCGTAAAGATCAAACAGTGGTTTTTTCTCTTCATAGAAAACTATGTTTTGTTTGTACTTGGGCATGAGTTGGCTGACAAACTTTTCAACTTTTTTGTGCACTTCTGCATCGTCGACCCAAACACTTTTCACAGACTCGCTCATCATGTCGCGAAGAGCTCGCAGCTCAACGTCCATTTCTTGATGGATCATTCCAGCTGTTTTGCGCTTTTCGTAGGATTTTAAAATCTCTTTCGCGAGACGATCAAGGTATTCGATATCGTTTTTGAATGACTCTTCGGGCGCGCCCTCACCCGCTGTACGCACAATCACTCCGCCAGAGGGATTGATTTTTGTGACAAGGCCTCTCAGGCGATCACGTTCTGCTTCAGACTCAATTCGTCTTGAAATTCCAAGGTGTCTTACTGTCGGTAAGTAAACGACAAAGCGGCCTGGCAGTGAAATATGTGTCGTAAGTCTTGCGCCCTTTGTACCAATTGGGTCTTTGGCGACTTGAACCATTATGTGCTGACCCTCAGAAACTAGATCTTGGATCGGGACCTTTGGAGCTTCGGGAGATTTTTCTTCATCTTCATTAATGTGCAGCGGCTCATCTTTATCAGGGTCAGTAAAACCTTCGTCGAGGTCTGTGCGAATATCACCCACGTAGAGAAACGCGGCCTTCTCTAGACCAATGTCGACAAAGGCTGCTTGCATGCCAGGCAAAACGCGAATGACTTTTCCTCGATGAATGGAGCCGACCAAGGTCGGTGAAGTTTGGCGCTCGATCTTAAAATCTGTAAGCACACCGCTCTCGACGTAAGCCACGCGGGTTTCTTGAGGTCTTACATTTATTAATATTTCTGCTGACATAAGGTGTTTAGTTTTGCACCCGATCTGCCGAAAAATCAAATGATTGAGAGGTTTTATGGCAAGTATTGACGAACTCTTTAAGATCATGGTCGCACAAGGTGCATCTGACCTTCATTTAACGAGCGGAGCTCCGCCAGCTCTTCGTCTTCATGGAGATATTGCTCCCATGGAATACAAAGAGCTCTCTAATCAAGATGT
>CANCBY010000101.1 GCA_947374445.1 Pseudobdellovibrionaceae bacterium | reverse complement strand
GCCCACAACGTAGATTTAAACCGTAATTATTACCGCAACGAAGTTGAGAGGCCAATCAACTCTGACTTTGATTTTTTTGCACCCATTTTCGAAAAACGTCCGACAGAAAAAAAATGGAAAATTTGGAAGAAGGCTCTTTGGGCCGTCTTTAAACTTGGAATCCGCAGAACGGCAGGCGCTATCGCTAAAGGGCAGTATCATCAAGCGGAGTCGCTTTTTTACGGTGGCTCGTCAGTTGAGGCTGAGGTCCACGAGCCCCTGCACTACTTACAAAAACTTCTCAAGGGCTGCAAAAAAATCTATGTCATTGATGTGCACTCGGGCTTAGGCAAATTTGCTTCAGAAAATTTTATTCTTGATGGCCTGCAAGTCGAAGCCGATGAGCTCTTCTGGAAAACAACACTTGCTTCCGAGCTCATCAATCCAATGGCAGATAACAAGTACTATCGGGCTGAAGGCACTCTCGCCGATGCCTTCAGAGACCATTTTCCTGATTCCGAACTACTTTATATTTTTGAAGAATTTGGAACAAAACCAGTGCACCAGGTTCTTCAAACCCTCATGGCTGAGCATAAAACTTTTCTAAAACTCAAACTTGATCGCATGCGGGCTTTTCAAATGATTGCCACCTTTTTTCCCTATGAAAAGGGCTGGCGAATAAAAACTGCCGACAGCGGAAAGCAAACTTACTTTAGAACCTTGAATGCGGCGAGCGAAACCTATACTACTACGCAATCAAGCTTAGATCCTCTGTCTGTCCAAAAAGAAGGATAAAACATCCCACTGTCGACCTGATCAACACTGAACGACTAAATTTGGCTCTACTATGCCAGATCTTCTACAACGACCATTCCAACCCCTTATAACTCATATACTGCCTTTTACAGCCATCTATAGGCATGGACGTTGCTCTGAAGCTCTATGACTGTTTTATTTTCCTTGGAGGCCCCATGAACTGGAAACTCAAAGTTATTTGGATTGCGTTGACTCTTTCTGCAGTAAATATGATCGCCTGCGGTCAAAAGAAAGAACAAAACAATGGGCGCCCACCTCTTGCTGCGGGAGTAACAGCAGGTAAAGAAGCCACCAAACCTGATACAACAACTCCAGACGCAACATCAACAGTCTCAAAAATGCCCGTTGAAGTTGATGGCCAGTTGCTTGAAGCTTCGGTCTCAGATATCCATACTCTGAAAAACACATCGGATGAAGAAGCGATTGCGCAGATCTCACTAACCATCACTTTCAACAAGCAAACGCAAAATATTATTTTAAAACCCACTTCGACTGAGTCACAGCAGGCATCCTACGAATCTGGTGTTTACACTATTTCGTACACTTCTGTTTGCACAAAGGCTTGTGCTAAACTCTATTTTGTCGCCACGGTGACTAATCATGAGACTAAAAAAGATCAGTCGCAAATTGCCGTGGTTACACTTTTAGATGGAACTGCTTTTTATGACAATAAAACACAAGAGTCTTTTTCAGTTATGGGAGAAGCCAACATTAAAACTGTCGAGCAAGTGATTAAACTTTTAGATCAAAAATCAACAAAAGCAGACGCGGCAGATGATTCTTCAAAAGATTCGACCAAAAAGGCCGCTGATGACACTTCAGCAGATGGCTCAGCTAAGTCATCAGGCAATTCCGCTAAATCGTCTGATGCAACCAAATCCTAGAAACACCGATTTTATCTAAAGCTGTATTTTGCGCCTGAAGACCTTTGTCGTCTTCTGCATAAATTACCTGAATTGACGTTGGGTCCTGACAGCTTTCGACCAGCATCCCTGCGCACATATGACAAGGCTTTAGTGAAACGTAAAGCTTTGCTCCCTTTGGTATTAAAGCTTGGGTTTGTTTAAAAAAATTTTGAATGGCACCGACTTCTGCATGCAGTGTCTTATTGAGCGCAGCTCTGTTCACTGCCCACGACAAAACTACTCCAGACACATCACATAACAGAGCTCCAATTGGACGATTGTGATCATGCAAAACATCACCCCGCTGGACGGATTCTCCCAATTTTTGAGCCCAGCCTATTCCGATTCTATCAGTCTCAATGACCAACGGAGGAGTGTGCACGGACTCAGGCAAAAATGAATACGTCGAAACCAAAAAACTCTCTGCCTCTCCAACCTCGATTAGTGTATTTTGACTAAGTTCCTGGGCGAGCTTATCTGAACTTGATGCCTTTACTTCAATTTGAGTGATTCGCTTTGCCGCCAATCGAACCATGCCCCAATTCATAGGACCCACGGATTCTGTTGTCCAAATTCTATGGCGTAAAATGAAAAAAGAATGGTCTCTATGCTGATCAAATAAGCCCTGTATCAATTTAACGGTCGCAGACGATGGGCCTTTTTGATCTATGCTCTGTTTTTTCATTTTTGAAAAATAAATTTTATCTTTGTAGTGAATAATCGCAACGTCGACCAAAGGCCCAGCCCCCAAGTGGCACGCTAGCTCTTCAAAAAAGATGTGATTTGTATTTTTCTGTTGTTGCATCGCTCAAAAGATTAGATCATTTCAAAAAATAATTCTATTCTTATCAATAGATAAAAGGCGCCACTGATGATTCAAAATCGCATACAAAAAAATTATCAAAAGCTCAAAGGCTGGGCCCAACAATCTAAAATTGAAGCTTACCGAATATATGATCGCGATATTCCGGAATTTCCTTTTATTGTCGATCGCTACAAAGACTTTTTTCTAATCTACGACCGAAGTGTTGAGCATCTCGACCAAGAAAAAAATCATTTTCCTGAAGTCGAAACTGCGATTAAGAATATTTTTTCTGTCACAGATGAACAAATTATTATTAAGCGCCGAGAGCGCCAAAAAGGCGAAGCTCAATACACTCGTTTAGATAAAAAAGAAGATTTTATTTGGGTGCAAGAGGCTCAAGCAAAATTAAGAGTGAATCTGTACGACTATCTAGATACAGGCCTTTTTTTGGACCACCGTCCGATGCGACAAAAAATATACAAAACTGTTTCTTTGCGAAAATTTCTGAATTTATTTTGCTATACAGGAGCGGTGAGTGTTTTTGCAGGCCTCGCCGGTGCTCACACCACCAGCGTTGATATGTCTGCCACCTATTTAGAGTGGGCCAAAGAAAATTTTGTAGGCAATAATTTGGATTTAAAGAATCATCATTTCATTCAAGAAAACTGTCTCGAATACCTCGCAAATGCTAAAGAAAAATTTGATGTAATTTTTTTAGATCCGCCAACTTTTTCAAATTCAAAGCGAATGGATGACGTTTTTGAAGTCGAAAAAGATCAAGCTTTTCTCGTTGATAAATCCATGGAGCTACTCAACCCAGAAGGCCTACTTTACTTTTCGACAAACAAGCGAAGGTTTAAGCTTCTTCCTGAGCTCAGTCAAAAGTACTCAATCAAGGATATCTCTGAGGAAACAATCCCCAGAGATTTCCATGATATGAAAATTCATCAATGTTACGAAATTAGGCTGCGAAATTAGGTTATGAAATCAGTTCTCAGCCGAACGCTCAAGTGTAAGAGCTGTTGGCGCGTGAGTAGCAATCTTCCATTCTCTCTCTCGACTTCTTTTTTGCCTTAAAATTCTTTCAGAGTGCCGGTGCAGCGTCTCTAGCAAGCCCTCCGCGACATCGGCCGTCGCCTGAAAGAGGCTTCCTGCTTTTTTCGAAAGCACGAAGGTCTTAATCACTGAGTTTCTCAGCATCACTTTGACGCCAAAGACATCAGGTCCAGCTTGTCTTGGTGAATTTTCCATCGACACATAGACCGTAGCTTTTCCTCTGCGATTCTGTGGGAACTTCTCAAGGACAGAAAGCACTCGATCAGTCACAAAGGCCCTAATAAATTCTGATTTTTTTAGATTTTGAAACACAACTTGAACTTTCATTGATTCCTCCTTGTCTTGATGCTCTCACTGATCAGCCGCGCAATGATATTTCATAATTTTGATGAGTCTTATTGGTTCAATTGATACATTTTCAAACGAACTCAAACAAGACCGTCAATAGGTCCTAAGCTTTCTGCACAATAAGGAATACTTATGTTTTCAATCACAAAAAAAACGTTCTTAACTATTGCTTTAGCTTTGCTTGCACAGCAAGGCCACGCCGCGGCCCCATCTTCGGAAATTCCCGCTCGAAGAGAATTTCCGATCAATTCAGAAATCAATCCTTGCCAAGATTTTTATAAATACACTTGTTCAAAAGTGAATGAAAGTTTTGCTCTGAGAGAAGATCGTTCAACACATACTTTTTCGTTTGCAGATTCAGCCGAAAGACTTTTAGTCAAAAAGAAAGACTACTTTAAAAATCTTGCTTCGATAAAGCCCGAATCTCCTCGCGAGGAGGCTCTCAAAAATTATTACACTGCGTGCATGGACGCAAAAAATCGTGTCAAAGCAGAGCGCAAAGAAGTCGCTGAAATCAAAAACATTTTAGCTTCAAAGGTGAAAACACGTGAAGACTTTTTAAAACTCATTGCTGCTAGCTATTTGGGAACAAATTCTTCACCGATTAGTTGGGGTCCGATTGCCAACCAAGATGACTCTGTCAAAAGTGATTTGTATCTAGAAACAGAATATCTAACTCTGCCTGAAAAATCTTACTATAAAAAAGACGACGTGATGGCTGATTTTAAAAATCTAGTGACTCTATTTTTTCAACAGATCAAAGCTAAAGACCCGGCAGTTCTGACTGAAAAAGTATTGGCATTCGAAAAAGGTCTTGCTGAAGTTTCGCCTGAGCCGCAGCAGATGCGACAGATTGTAAATAGCCGCAATCCTATTTCTCGCAAGGATCTGCTTGCCAAATTTGCAAACTTGCAATTGGAACCGCTCTTAAAAGAAATTCCTGAAACCGTTGTTATTCGAAATTGGATGCCTGAGGCCTTGGCGTACACTGATAAATTTTTGGCTACGGCTCCGCTCGAAGATCTCAAGGCTATTTATCTTTATAACTCGCTCAAAGATTATCTCGATGATTCGTATCCTGTTTATTTTAAGGCCGCATTTGAGTTTCAAAAAAAGCATTTTGGTGGACCCAATGTCAGATCTGAAAGAGGCGAGCGCTGCACCAAAAAGGTCTCAGGCACTTTTACTCGAGAGCTTGATTCTATTTTGATGCCAAGAATATTTCCTCATTTTCCACGCGAAAAATTTATTGGCTTGGCCGAAAAAATTCGTGGAGGCATTGTTTCTGCTCTGAAAGAAAATCAATGGCTCAGCTCCGAAGCGAAGACTGAAGCGATTCAAAAAATGACAACAGCCCGCTTGCAACTGGTCTCTCCTGAAAATGAAAGTGAATGGAATTTTTTGCCAGCAGCTAAATATTCGCCGACAAATCCGATTGAAAACTTAAAAACTGTCTCGAAAATAAATCGCGATAAAGATCTCAGAGATCTCCGCGAACCATTAGATCCAGGTCGCTGGTATATGGGGCCACTGACAGTGAATGCCTACTACGATCCCTCTTTTAATAAGTTCGTTATGCCTATCGGGATCCTTCAATATCCGTTTTATGATCCCGACCAATCGGATGTGGCAAATGCTGGCGCCATCGGAGCCGTTATTGGCCACGAACTGGGCCACGGAGTCGATGACCAGGGCTCTCGCTATGACTCCAAAGGCAAGCAAAGGCAGTGGATGAGCCTCAAAGATTTGAAAAATTTTTCAGACCGCACGGCTCCCCTCATCGCTCAGTTTGATTCTATCGGACACAATGGCAAGCTCACTCAAGGCGAAAATATTGGTGATTTGGTGGGCCTGACCGCGGCTTACCGAGTGGCTTCGGACATGAAGGGCTTCAATGAAAGCCGTGAGATGCAACAGGAGCTGTTTTTAGCCTATGGACGCGACTGGTGCACCGTTGCCCGGCCCAAATTTGACGAGGCCAAGCTTAAAACCGACCCCCATGCTTTGGGTTGGGCGCGAGTGAATGAGCAGGTCAAACACCAGCCTGGTTTTGCGAAAGCTTTTCAGTGCAAGGATTCTGACCCAATGGTCTTGCCAAAAGAGAAACAAGTTCGTATCTGGTAGGGCATGAGCCCACAAACAGATTTAGAGTTGCAGCCACAGATTCTCTTAGTCACTCTCAATTCGACTTATCAACATGCTTCATTTGGGCTCCGTTATATTTTTGCAAATATGAAGGAGCTCCAAAAGCAAACTCAGCTGCTTGAGCCAACAATTCAGGTTTCGCCAAAAAATTTGGCCGAAAAAATATTGGCACTTAAGCCAAAAATTGTAGGATTTGGCGTTTATATTTGGAACGCTCAGCAAACTCTCGAAGTTGTCTCAATCTTAAAAAAAATTGCCCCTGAAATTAAAATCGTCCTTGGTGGACCAGAAGTTAGTCATGAGGCTTCTGGCCAAGAAATCGTCGCACTTGCTGACTATACCATTCAGGGCGAGGCCGATTTTTTATTTTATGAGTTTTGTAAGGCTGCTCTCGAAGGGCAATGGCCCTCACAAAAAATAATTAGCGGCAATCTACCAGAAATTAAAGACATTAAACTCCCGTACTCGCTCTACACCGATGAAGATATTAAAAATCGCATCATCTATGTCGAAGCTTCGCGTGGATGTCCTTACAAATGCGAATACTGCCTTTCATCGCTCGATAAACAGGTTCGTAGTTTTGATTTAGATCTTTTTCTCGGCGAGATGAAAACCCTTCTAGATCGAGGAGCACGTGAATTCAAATTTGTAGATCGCACATTTAATCTTTCAATTCCTACCGGGCTTAAAATTTTAAATTTTTTCTATGAGCACGTTAATCTGGGTCTTTTTTTGCATTTTGAGATGGTGCCAGACCGCCTGCCTGTCGAACTCAGAGAAGCACTCGCTCGGTTTCCAAAAGGCAGCCTGCAATTTGAAATTGGTATTCAGACTTGGAACACAGACGTCGCCAAACTTGTCAGTCGCAGAAATGATTACGAAAAAGTAAAAGAAAACTTCAAATACATTCTCAACGAGACTGGCATTCATGTGCACGCCGACTTGATCGTGGGTCTGCCAGGAGAAAGCCTTGAAAGTTTTGGCACTGGCTTTGATGCTCTGTGGGCCTGCGGTCCACACGAAATTCAAGTTGGGATTCTCAAGCGCCTCAAAGGCACCCCCATCAGCCGTCATGATAAAGAGTGGCAAATGGTTTACCAAGACCAACAGCCCTTTCAAATCCTAAAAACAAAACTGATGGATTACCCCACAATTCAACGCATGGGACGCTTTGCAAAGTATTGGGATCTTTACGCCAACAGCGGAAACTTTAAAAAGTCAGTCGCTTTGATCTTGGAACAAACTGAATCTCCCTTTTGGAGCTTTATGAAATTTTCGGATTTTTTATCAACGCGACATGAAAACGCTCACTCCTTGTCTTTGCAAACTCTGGCTGAAAGCTTGTTTGAATATTTGAGTTCGGTTCAGGGGCAAAGTCTTGAGACCGCCAAAGAAAGAATTATCCAAGACTACTGTTTTGGCCTTAAGCGAAGAGATGTCCCCTCGTTTTTGCGAGACTCAGCAAAGTTAGGATTAGAGCAAAAGAATGGGGATTTATTGCGTATCAACTCTAAAAATCAACGACAACAAGCCCATTCGGTAAATCAACAGCCATCTTAAATCGCATAAGATATTGAAATTACTTAAGTTATTTTTATCTCAGAAGAGGCACCGCCCCTCCAACTTTTGGCCTTGTTCTGAAACCCTTACAAATCACAGTTTATACTTTCAATCGCCCTTCGGTTATGAAAAACTGCCGCCTTACGAGGACATAGGAGTTGTTATGACTTTGCCATCGCTGAAAATTCGACATACACAAATTCGCCTGCCGATCATTCAAGGTGGCATGGGTATCGGCCTGTCAAATTACACGCTGGCAGGAGCAGTGGCCCGCGAAGGCGGACTGGGTGTTCTTTCAAGTGCGGGTCTTGATCGTATTCTTTCTGCTCGTCACGGCAAAAAAATGAAAGCCCGTGAAGCCGCAGCCCAAGATGTTCGCGATGCAAAAGCTTTGGGCCTTGGTGGTCCGATTGGTATGAACATCATGGTTGCAGTTATCAATCAATACGAAGATTCAGTTTTGGGTTCGATGGATGGCGGAGTCGACGCGATTATTAGCGGCGCAGGCTTACCGATGGCTCTTCCTGAGATTGCTAAAAATCATCCGCGCGCAGAAGAAGTCGCATTGGTGCCGATTGTTTCTTCGGGCCGTGCCACTGAAGTTATTTTTAAACGATGGTCGCGCTCAGGTCGCTTGCC
>CANCBY010000100.1 GCA_947374445.1 Pseudobdellovibrionaceae bacterium | reverse complement strand
TGAATTGGTCGCAGGCGAGATGATTGGTTTGATTTTCAACTTGATCGTGGCGTCTTCAAAGATCGGAGTGACGGTCGTTCCTGTAGTTGAAGTGGTCGAGTTGCCACCGGTGATGACTTTATCACCGACTTCGATGGTGGCTTCTTGATTATCCATCGCAAGTACTTGCGGAGTTGAAAGAATATTGGCTGCAGCATTCTTTTTCAAGAACGTTAAAAACCCAATCAAAGAATTGATTGTCGTCGAAGTTCCGGACTGTCCTTTAATAGTAACTGTGTCACCGCTACCAAATCCCAAAATCGCTCCCGCTCCACCGTTGGGCTGCAAAAGATTTGAAAGAGAGTTGACGCTGCTCGAAGAGATTCCATTGAATCCGGCTTTGGCTCCAGTGCCTGACGAGTCAAACTTATAGTAACCAACGGCGTAGTCTAAATTGTCGGCCACTTTCATTTCCATAATCACGGCTTCGACAAAAACTTGATCATGAGGGATATCGATTTTTGAAAGAAGATTAAGAACTACTTCGTAATCTTGCTTGCTGGCCACGATCACCAAAGAGTTAGTTCCTTTGTCGGCCGTGATTTTAACATCGCCACCAAAAATTTCTTGTGAGGCTTGCACGCCTTGAGTTGGCGACACGGTCAAAGGACCACCACCAGCTCCTCCGCTTGAGGTTTTTGGGCCACTGTCTTTGGCCACGCCTTGCATGGTTTGCGCGATCTTTTCGGCCTCGCCATATTTTACGTAATAGACGTTAACTCCGCCTTGGTCTTCAGGGCGGATTCTAAAATCAAGTTGTTTCAAAAGTTTGCGAATGCGCTCGATGCCTGCTTTATTTCCAGAGACGATCAGCGAATTGGTCCGATCATCTGGGAACACCAAGTAATAGGCTGATCCCTGACTGCCAGAAGTGGTTGTTCGCGAAAAGCGGGGAACGCCCGCCGAAAATCCGCCGGTGCGATTATTTGAGCTCTTGTCACCCTTGTTTACGATCTTATCTATCAGTTCTGCGATGTCTTTGGCTTTGGCATAGCGAACGGGGACGACTTCGAGCTGGTCTTCAAAGCCTGGCACATCCAGCTGACTGATAATCTTCATCACGCGTTCAATATTAGCGCCGTAGTCGGAAATAATGATCGAATTAGTAGGAGCATAGATCGACATCTCACCATCTTTCGAAGTAAGAATGCGCAAATCTCTATTCACAAGGTCCGCACTGATGTGCTTCAGGTGAATGATCCGTGTGATCATTTGATCTGAGTTTGGAAAGTAAGCACCAGAGTAGGTTTCAATACTATCGCGTTGAGCATTTCTAGCTGAGCGGATTTTCAAAAAATTACCGCTAGGAACAACCGCGTAGCCATTAATTGCAAGAGCGCTCAAAAAAGCTTTGTAGGCTTCTGCAACAGTGATTTTGGAAGGAGCGATGATCGTAATTTTACCGCGAACGCCTTGGTCAATGATAAAGTTTTTGCCAGTGAGCTCAGAAATGGCTTTTACAATGTCTTGAATATCCGCATTCGGAAAATCAAAAGACTCGATGGTCTCCGGAAAGTTCTCGTTGGTGATGTCTTCGATAGCAGATTTTGCAAATTTGTCTTTTTGCTTCGACCCAAGAACGCCACCTGACGAGTCTTTAGAGTCCTTGCCCGGTCCGTTGGAGCTGCCGCGAATTGTATTGTTGCTCGGAATGGTCGGGCTTGATGGCTGTACCTGACTTGGTGGTGGTGGCGGAGGTGCCGAAAAATCGGTGCTGGGAACAGGAGGCGGTGGGTTGAAGCTGTCGCCACCGAAATCATCAAACTGACCATGAGCAGAATTACTCAATAGAGCTAGAATAAGAATCGATGTTGCCAGCCGTGCTTTTCGCGCCGAGCGTGATTGTTCCGTGGTATTATTTTTTTTGATCATCCATGACCTCCAGTGAACTAAATAAGTTTAGTTCACGTTGTAATCAAAATCCGTGTCACGTCCATCACGCTCGACTTTGATTTTAATATTGTTTGAACTTTTTAAAGTATTATAAAGCTCCATCGCCTTGGCGGGACTGTCGACGGCTTCGCCATTAACACCTTTGATGACGTCGCCATTTTGAAATCCGAGCTGAGTGTAAATGCTGCCGGGCTGAATTGACAAAAATTTAAAACCCTCGATCTCGCCGTTTGAGCCGCGCTTAGGAGCCATGGCTGCTTGCTGTAAAACCGACGCCATGTCTGATGTGTATTTTAAAACATCACTGCGTTTTAGTTCGAATTTATTAGGTGCAACTTGCTTGACTTCGTTAGCAGCTTTAACCGCTCCTGCAGTGACCTTGCTTCCAGAGAACGAAATTTTTGAAGTCGATTTCATTTCTATATATTCAATTTGGTTGTTGTTGAGGTTGCGCAAAAAAACTTTGCTGCGTTCAATTTTCGTCAATGTCGCAATTTTCTCTATTTCATGATTGATTGAAAAAGGGAGCACCATGTTTTTGCCGCGAACTTCAATATTAGCGATAGATTTTTCAGGATTCGAATGAACAATTGTTCCGACTAATCCTAATGGCAATTGCGATGGAACAGGCGGCAGGTCTTCGCGAGGTTTTTTGGCCTCTTTACCATCAACAGTGAGTGGATCAGGGATAATCCCTTCGGCATTAAAAATATTACGAGAAATTATCGAGTTGTAAGCTCCGCGATTATTTGAATCCAGACCGTTCGTTCGCTTGGGGTGCGAAGGAGGGGGCTGACTCGGGAGCATTAAGTCGCGAAAATTAAGGACTAAAAGATCTGCAATGCAATAACCAAGAAAAATAAAAAACAAATATGGCAAAAGCTTTTCAAGTGCCGGCTTGCTTTTGTTTAATGGTTTATTGCTTGCCAATTTGATCTCTCCATTTTCAAAACTCACCTGACTTTCTGTCGAGCCTAGTCTTGAGCATGGCAAATCCTAACAAAACCAACTAGTTCTTGGTATGAAAACAGATCTATTGGGACCTAGGTCTAGCGCGCTGTTGATGGCAGGAGGATTATTTTTGTCGAGAGAGTTTCCAGATTAATTTTAGATTAAATAGGCTTCGATTTCAGGATTTAGGTTGATGGAAGGGTGAAGGTAAGCCGGAGGGTCTTTGCGCGGAGGTAGCATGGCATAAATGGCATGCGGTATTTGGCTTGTGATCCAGCTGGCTGGAGGCAAGAGACGAATATCTTGTTGTATTTGCGCATAACACAAAAATTCTTCTGCTTTGGCATTTTGATAAGCGGAGTGAACTAGGCTTTCAAAGATGTCTTCGTTGTCGACATGAATATGGGTCAAATATTGAAACTGAAGTGGTGCTTCGAGACCCGTTGAGCGGATTGGTTTTGAGAGCTTGCGAGTCCATCCAAGAACGCTACCGAACTTTAAGAATTGGCGAAAGTTGTGAGCTCGCAAAGTGTAAGAGCGAGGGATCCAATCTTGAATTCCACTGAAGCTCCAAGGAGCCATGCAGCCGATGACATTTTCATTGGAATCGTAGGCGATTAAAAAATCAGACAGTTTAAAGCCCGGAATGCGTAATATTTTTTTATTCAGGCTTTCAAGGTCCCAAACGCTTGCAAAAGGACGATATTGAGATCTTTTTAGAATGTAAGCTAAAAGAGATTCAAGATTTTGTTCGCTTCCGCGGCGAATTTTTACATGAGGCAATGATTTTGGGGCCAAGGGAAACTTGCCATGAATAGTGGTCAGATTAAATCTTCGATAAAGATAAGACCTAGGCATGGGGCGTTTCATGGTTCGTGGGCGCAAAAAAAGATTGATCCCAGCAGGTTCGGTCAAATTGATAATAGAAAAAAATTGAGATACATTTTGTTCTTTGCTGATTTTTTCCATGACTGGCAAAATGTATCCTGACCACTGCAGCATTGCATTTCTGTTGGACGACACTCGAAGATCAGTTGCCAGAGCGATCTTTTGCACAATCCCATCCTGCATCACTTGGCGAAACACAAAGCTCGCGGTCGCTTGTATTTTATGTGCTTTATCGCGCAAAACATAAGTCTGAAACTCATCCGAGTGGAGCTTGTAAGGACCGAAATAATCCTGCAAGCGATCTAGCTTGAACTCCACAACTCCTTTGACGGGAAACTCTTTGAAAAAACTTAAGAGCTCCGAATTGTCAGAGGGGCCAGCAAGATCTAAAATCATTTTTTCCAGACCTGGTCGTCGATGCTAACTGAAAAATTAGCAAAGCGGGCTGCCGTGAATAAATAATCGCTCAGGCGATTGAGGTAGATCAGACAAGTGTTGAGGCAGATCGTTTCTGCGGGACTCAATTTTGAGTGCAAAGTTTCAATTAGGCCGACAGTATTGCGCTCAGCCCTTCGACAAATTGTTCTGGCCAGGTGCAGGGCTGCCGCCAGCGAGCTTCCCCCCGGAAGAATAAAGTTTTTTAGCGGCGCTAGATCTTGCGTCATATGATCAATTTGAGCTTCAATATTTTTAATGTGCGATTCCTGAAGCGCTGGCAGAAGCGGCAGAGTCTCGGCATTTTCGCAGGCGAGCAGGCTTCCGAGATTGAAAAGTTCATTTTGAATGCGGATCAGCTCATCGCGAAGACGCAGCAAATTTTGCGGGGATTCGTTTTGAATTTGAGATAGAGCTAGACCCAAAGTGCTATTCAATTCGTCGACAGTACCATAGCACTCAACGCGAGGATTATTTTTTTGAACGCATTCGCCGCCGACGAGGCGGGTCTGCCCTTGATCGCCGAATTTGGTATAGATTTTCATAGATCTTCAGGTTAGCCTGGTCGCACTGAAGGTCAACTCAAATGAATCAACTTAAGCCAAAACCATTTTTTGTGACAATTCCCCACGCAGGCGAAAGAGTACCTGATGAATGTCGGTGGCTTAATGCATTGCCCGAAGAAATTCTGATGTGCGATGTTGATCGTTTTGTTGATCGACTTTATGAGCCAGGGCTTGCTGCAGGTGGCATTCCGTGTGTCAAAACAGAGTGGCATAGGTATGCGGCGGATTTAAATCGAATTCCTGAAGATATTGATTGCGATTCAGTTCAGGGGAATCCAAATCTTTCGGGCTCAAACAACCGCGGTTTTCATTGGGTGGTGACGACTTACAATCAGCCGCTGATGAAAACGCCGATGAGCAAAGAATTGCATCAAAAATTAGTCGATTTAATTTATGAACCTTTTCACAAAAGTGTTCGGAATCAGTATGAAAAATTATTTTTATCGGGCCACAAAAAAGTTTATCACTTGGATGCGCACAGCATGCCCTCTCTTGGCACAAAAATGCATCGCGATCCGGGTGAGATTCGCGCCGAGATTGTGGTGAGTGATTGCCAGCAAAAAAGTTGTGATCCTGAATTTGTTGATCTTGTAATTTCATCCTATGCGCGAGCGGGTTTTCGTGTTGCTTATAACTGGCCCTATCTCGGAGGGCGAGTCAGCGAGCAATATGGCAGGCCCGATCTTGGGCAGCAGGCTTTGCAAGTAGAAATGAATCGCGCTTTGTATATGGATGAGAAGACGAAGAAGTGGATTCCCGAAAAGGCCGAAAAAGTGCAAAAGCAAGTCACTCAAGCATTGCAGCGAATTGCGTCTTCGAAGCTGATTACTTAATTCGGCAAAAAGATCAAGCGAGGAACTGTTCTAACTCCTGATTGACCCAGTCCGGAAACTCCAGTGGAATATCATGCCCCGCTTGCTCGTGCCAATGCACTTTGGTGCCCCAGCTCGCGGCAATTCTCTCGCTGCATTTTGGATTGACGAAGTGATCGCCCTTTCCGCCCAAGATTAAAACCGGCAAGTGCGGCGGGTTTTTAGGTAAACGGAACAGCGACGCCGCCACCAATTGGCGAGTCAGGTTGCCAATACTCGTCGGCGGAGTCTTTGCAAACTGGCGAGCCAGAGATTCTTTTTTTGTTTTGTCCGAAATATTTTGTGCGATCATTTCCATGATGTTCATTTCAACCTTAAAATGATCCTTGCTGTGAGTTAGCACATTCAGAATTTTTTTAAAATTTTGCGGGCGCAGCCGTTCATAGGGCAAAGAGTTGCGACCATCGGAAGTGTTCATCACCGTAAGGCTTGCAATATCCTGCGGAAAAAGATCAGCCCAGCCAATTCCGATCATCGAGCCCAGGGAGATCGTCAAAAGATGAACGGGGCCTGCTCTGAGCAATTGAGATCTTGAGCGCAAATCGCGCACATTGTCTTCGATCGTGAGAAAGCTTGGGATATGCGATTGAGTGCCATTTCCTTGGACATCAAGCATCTCTATGTTGTCATGAGGAAACTTTTTGCGGAAGGCTTCCTCAAAGTAAGCCCAGTGTCCAGAGTGGCGGGCCAGGCCACGAATCCAAACCCAATTGCGAGGGGCGGTGGATGCTTTTGTCATGAGCTCCTTGGGCCAGTAAAAGCCGGTCAGTTGAGTTGGTTGTTCCTGCGTCTTTGTATTTCTTGAGTCTTCCATATTTAAAATGAGTTGGCAGCATGTCGTCAAGAAATCGCTGCGAGCAAAAGTGCTCGACGCCCTCACTAAGTCGGAGTAGCTTGGCTCACTGTGAAAGACCAAAGATTTTCTGGGGGCGCTGTGGCTTTTAGTACGGCATTTAAAACCACGTTTGATAAAACCACTAAATTGTTGGGGTCGTTGAAATTTGCAGTTTTCACGATTTCATCGCTTTCTGTTTTGATCGCTATCGGAACTTTTGTTGAGGCTGAGTACAATTCTGAAGTCGCTATGAAGTGGGTTTACAAAACGCCATGGATGTTTGCCGTGATGGGCCTCTTAGCCGTAAATTTGACGGCTGTGATGGTAGATCGTTGGCCCTGGAAGCGAAAGCATATTTCCTTTGTCATGGCTCATATCGGAATTTTAGTTTTGCTTTGGGGCTCGGTCCTCACCATGAAATACGGCCTCGATGGAACGATGGCTTTTGATATTGGCCGTGGAAATCGCTATGTCCGTCTGCCAGAAACAGAAGTCACTGTCTGGTCTTCTTTTGACGGAGATCGCTACAGCAAAGTCTTTGAAAAAGAAGTCGACTTTTTTTTACATCGACCGACCTCGGTTGAGCCGGTGAGGCTTCCTATTCTTGAGGGCGAAATTAAAATCAGCGATTATCAGCCGTTTGCTTTGCCAAGCAAAGTTGTAGAGGCCGCAAAGGATCCGCGAGCGGGGGCTGCTCTTCGGTTTCAGATTCAAAATTCAAGAGTGAATGTCAATGAGTGGATGGTTCAAAAGCGACAAGGCGAGATGGCTCATCATAATTTTGGGCCCGCGCAATTTCACTTGGGCCCGGCACCGAAGGCTTCACAGGGCGCCAACGAACTTTATGTTGAGCCTTTGGCGAAGGGGCTTCGCTACACAGTTTTGTACAAAGATGCCAAGCGAGCCCCACTTTCGGGTTTGATCCAAGAGGGGCAAGTGATCCGCACGGGTTGGATGGATCTCGAGTTCAGAGTTCTTCGCTATCTTCCTCAAGCGAATGAGCGTTGGGAATTTAAATCTTTGCCTCGTCCGACACCACTGACAACTTCTGCGGTTAAGCTTGAATTCAAAGGTCAAAATTATTGGGTGGCACTTGACGATGTGATTAAGGTCTTCACCGAGACGGGCGTTTATATTGTGGCCTATTCTCATCGGCGCATTGATATGGGCTTTGATATGAAGCTCACGGATTTTCAGATGGGGCTTTATCCAGGTACCAACCGCGCGGCTTCTTATCAGAGTGTTGTCGAAGTTCCGGGGCTTGCGGGCTCGCATGTGATTTCAATGAATGAACCGCTCAAGCACAAGGGGCTCACTTTTTATCAAGCGAGTTTTCAAAACGGAGAAGACGGCAAGCCGACCACATCAGTTTTGTCTGTCAATTATGATCCCGGAAGACCGCTTAAATATTTAGGTTCGTTGATTTTAACTTTAGGTATCGTTCTGCTTTTTTATGATAGGCGCAAAGCCGCTTCGGCTGCAGCAAGGAAAATGAATGCAAAAGTCTAATTGGATTCGTCAGAGTATACTTTTTTGCGGTGTATTTTTACTGACGGCAGTGACCTCGTTCTCGGTCTACGCCAGCAGCCACGGGCTAAAGTCGTTGCCGATTCAAGAGGCTGGTCGGGTCAAGCCTTTTGAGAGCTTTGCGCGAGAAGCTCTGCAAGTCGTGCACGGCAAAGAAAACTTTGAAGGCAAGCCAGCAGAAGAGATTGTTCTCACCTGGTTGATTCAGCCCGAAGCTTGGGAGGGCAAAGAGCTTGTTGAGATCAAGCACAATCTCGTCAAAAAAGCTCTGAAGCTTGAAAACGAAAGAAAATATTTTACCTTGAAAGAAATTTGGAGCAA
>CANCBY010000099.1 GCA_947374445.1 Pseudobdellovibrionaceae bacterium | reverse complement strand
GCACGTTTTTTAAAAAATTGTTGGCACTCGTCTTCATTGGGTTCTCTGATAAGTATAGTAAGTATCTTTGTCTTAAATCCGCCGTCTTCGTCGGACGTTTTTCCTATCATTGGTAATTTCAAATCGAGCATATGGGCAGTTAGTTGAGCTCTGATGCCCGTGAACACAGCTCTATTTTCTTCTCCGGACCTATATTCATTTTTAAATGTTTCACCATTACCACTACGAATATCGAGTTCGTCTTTTTTGGTAATTTCAAACCATCCGCCACTAAAAAGAGGGGCAAAAGCTGCGCTAGAAACAAGTGCTGCATATTTATTTTTAGCAGCTGTTTTTTGAGCATCAACAGTGCTATTGGCAGCAGCGTGAGCGCGAGCTGATGAAAAAGTGATGTACTGTGCGATCTCGACCACGGTGAGAGTAAACGTCATTGCAAATAGAATGGCTGACATTCCAAAACCAATTACTAAGGCAAACAAAAAATCGACAGTAATAAGTCCGGCTTGGCTATTATTTTTCATCTATCCCCCGTATCGAGCGATAGATTGCGGTCTCTTGATGACGGATGAAGTGCGACCCCACTTTGGCATGACTTCCAGACTCCGCACTCGATCATTCCGGATAAACGAGCCCAAGGCTCAGAAGTTAGCTTTTGTGCGATCTGCGATTGATGTAAAAACTTTGAAACAGCCATTGTCATACCTAAAAGAACAGTCATCAGAAGCACAGCCTCGACAACCATTTGGCCCTTTTGAGATCTATGGAATGTCATAGAAGCTCCAATCCGGCACGACTGAGTGACAGGTACGATAAAAATCCAAAAAAGAATGCCACTGTAAAAGGAATCATGTGCAGCTGTGAGGGCTGAGGATTGTTTTTCGAAATGATTCCAATTAAATTTTGAAAGAGATTTTTTGCTTGGCCTGAAATGATGGCGCGAATAAGTCCAAGCAAAGCTCCCCACACAAATGAAGCAGCTACGATAATTAAAACTGCTTTCCAAACCAACAGTGGAGAAACAGCCAATAAAACTTTAAAGTCTCCCCCGCCAAAAATTTTCATGAGGTAAAGCGGCAGGCAGATAATGAATGCTGTTGCGATAGAAGATAAAATAACAAATGAGCTTGAGGGGCCGTGAAGTAAAAGCTGTGAAACAACGCTAATCAAAAGCATCGCCAAAACCGTTTGGTTTTTGACCTTTTTAAACTTCAGGTCAGAAACCACTGCGGCTAAGAGCAGAGCGCCCACGATTAAATTTTCGAGGCTTAAAACCTCAGACATTGTTTCAGTTCCCCTTTACTGCCACTTAATTCCCTTGTTCTGAGTCGTAAATCCATCGCCAGTGATGATTTGCTTTTCGACTCGAGCCCCTAAGCGAGGGCCGTAGTCTTCAAAGGTTTTCATCGGAGTCGAAGTCATGGCACCCAAAATGAGATAGACGAAAAGTGCGATGAGCAGCACGTATTCAACAGTCATTTTGGGCCTCCTTGATTTGAGTTCACTTTACTCAAGATGCTTTTGGCCGATCAATTGCCGTTAAAGCCACCGATATCAGTGCCTAAACTAGTGAGTTTTTCAGTTAATGCGCCCTTGATTTTGTCTTTAAACAGCATCACAACGGCCACGACAACAACCAGAAGCAAAATATACTCAGTGGCACCTTGTGCGGATTCGTCGTTCCATAATCTTTTAGCAAAAGACTTAATCTTGTTCATAAGATCTCCCATAGGTTTAGTGGAGCGGCAATTCCGCTCATCATCAGTACTATCGGCTTATAATGGGATTTTCCTGAGGGGGGATCTTAAGATTCTTTTCACTTTTCAGCTGTTGAATTTTTAGACAGGACATTAGGCCTGTCTTTTCACGCGACACGACATGGGTTGGCTATATGGGAGCAGCGCTAAAATGAAGAAAGTAGTCTCAATTTGAGACAGATCCTTCGATTCTCGCTCGAGAAAACTCAGCTATCTGAAGTGAAATATCTTTTTATGCCTTCTTGCCAGTTTAGACACCAAACTCCATCGAGCTTAAAACTTCGTTTGCCAAAATGAAACAGAACGATTTCGGCTTTTGGCTTCACTTTTTTCAGCCACTTCAGATGTCTAAGATCATCACTTCCTATTTTGTCATTGGACTTCACTTCAATTGCGAATAGGTTTTTGCCTTTTTCGACGATAAAATCGACTTCAATTCCACTGTGAGTTCTAAAATAAGATATGTTAAATGGCTGATTCGCATAACTTAAGATCGAAAAAATTTGGTTGTAAATTATGGTCTCACAGGTTGGTCCTAAATTGGCTCCTGTTAAATTGAACTGTTGATGAATGCCATTCATCACACCATTGTCGAAGAAGTAAAATTTAGGATGTTTCACAGTTTTAAGCTCTTCATCGAAACTCCAGGATTGAATTCGACGACCAACTAATGTGTCCTCCAAGATTTCGAAAAAGCGATGGACCGCAAAACGATTGAGTTTATTCTTCGTCGAAATTTTTGAATAGTCTAAGTCCAAACCTACCCAGTCAGTGAGACAATTCACAAATGTGGAATATCCGGTTAGGTTTCGAGTTAAGGCCTCTTGCTGAATTTCTTCTTTGATGTAATTGCTGACATAAGAAGTGAGAACATCTTCCTTCTGTGAGATATCGTTTTCAGTCACGATGCCAGGAAGAAATCCGTATTTTAAGGCTAACGCGGTATCGTAATCATAGTTTAGTTCAGAAATTGTCAGCGGAAAAAGAGAGCGATTCACAATTCTTCCTGGAAGTAAATTGGCTTGCCCCCTTTTTAATTTTCGAGCACTAGAGCCAGTGATGAAAAATTGAATATGCTTTTCATCTATAAGGGATTGAATTGTGTTTAATAGACTTGGTATCCTCTGAACCTCGTCGACAAAAACTTTTTTAGGATGTTTCAACTCAATCAAATCTTCAATAAGACCGGGGCTCACCAAATGCTCTTGAAACTCTCGTTCTTTGGCCAGGTTGATTATTAGGTCTGGCTTTAGCGATTTTAGAAGTGTTGTTTTTCCTGTTTGTCTTGGACCCAGCAAAAGGACTGATTTTTTAGAATTATTGATTTGTTGGGTTAAAATTCTCTCATACATAGTGCTCAAATATATGTGAAATTTGAGCACTATGTCAAGAATCTGTGCTCGCTTATTAACGGTGCTAAAACAGACTGTGTTCTTATAGGCTTAAAAGCAAAAAGGCTGTCTCAAGTTGAGACAGCCTTCAAAGCGGTTATTTAAATGATGTTATGTAGATCTTAGTTTGTATCTACGTTTCGTGCTTTAGGCATCTGTGCGCGTGCTTTTTCTGAAATGGTTTTAACCATCACATCAGCTTGATCCCAAGTGATATTCAATGAGTCAGCCACTTTGCCAACAGAGTCTTTAGAAAGCTCTCGTCCTTGTGACCAATCCATCATGTCGTTTTGTGAAAGACCCCAAGCAGAAATGGCGTTTACGTCGCCTTTATTAAGTTGCTTGATTGTTGATGAAATTTTCTCAGCGCCATCAAAACCGATTTGCCACTTTTGAGCGATAGCCAAATTAGATTCAGTCACCCATTTTTGAGCATCGGCAGCGCCTGCATCAACAGCAACGGTGTCGACTTCGTAGTATCGGGCACAGCTGTCCCAAACACTGCGGCACTCGCGTACATAGTTGCCCCATCTGTCATGATAGCTTGAACACTCTTGGCGGTAATCGCCATGGCACATCTCTGGTGGTCGTCGTTCACGGCGTGGAGGTGGATTGTTGTCGGTGTCAGAAACAGCTACTCCAATAGCGGCTCCAATGATGGCACCTGCTGCGACAGCTTGTTGAGTGTCATTACAGCCCTGAAGACTGAATGAAATTGCGATCAATGAGCTCAATGCGAGAAGGGTCGTTTTTTTCATGGGCCTGCTCTCCTATTTAAACCGTGGGTTAAAGTTCGGTTGATAGGAGCGAATATAGCAAGACCGGGACCAAGCTGTTTGGACTTCAAAGCATAATAAAGTGGATTTGGCTTTGGTTTTTGGATTGAGCGATGAAAAAATTATCTAACTGACGAAGACATTAACTAGAAAAAAAACCACAACAGCGCCGACGAATAAAATAACAAGTTGTTTGGGTAGCATGGGGCCTCGGGTTTAGTTTTTCAAAAAGTAAATGTCAGGGTAATTGCGGCCGTACTCTTCACTGTCCATGCCATAACCTACGACATAGCGGTCATCAATAGTTCGGCCAATGTAATCTGGGCGGAGCGGAAGCTCGCGGCGAGCCGGCTTATCGAGCAAGGTTACGATCTTTAATGAGGCAGGAGATGAGGCTAAAAGTCGATTGCGCAAAAAGCTCAAGGTACGACCGGTATCAATGATTTCTTCGACTATCAGAACATGCTTGCCGGCGATATTAGTGCCGATGTCTTTGATAATTTTGATGGCGCCGCCTTTTTCAACAGCTTGCAAGTGAACAAAGTCTACTTGTTGAGGAAGCTTCGTCTCGCGCATAAGATCCGCACAAAAATGAATTGATCCACGGAGCGGGCATATGAACACGACTTCTTTGCCTTCGTAGTCAAATTCGAGTTGCTTGGCCAGTCCACGGATGAGTTTTTTGATCTCGTCTTGAGTGATAAATGGGAGCATGTCATCTTTGACTTGGGCCATTTTCAAAGTCCTATCGTTGTAATGCCAGCGGCTTGAGCCATACGAAGATATTGTTTGGCTTCGCTATGGTTAGGCTCTCGAACAAGGATGTTCTCCCACTGTTCAATGGCTTCGGCTAAGTTGTTCATGTTGTAGAGAATCGTGCCCAATTTCATACGGGCCGTAGTTAACTGAGGGAACTCTCGAATCAGAGCTTTTAGGTCTTTGACTGCGCGAGCATGTTCACCGAGCTTTACGTAGCACTCACAAATTCGCATGGTGATTTCAGCTTTTCTGCTGGTAAGTTTCTGTGCCTTAAAAAGCTGTTCTAGGGATTCATTATAGCGTTTGTATTGAAAATAAAGATCAGCAAGCTCTTCATGTTTTGAGGACAGTTTTTCTTCAACATAAGGATCAATTTTGCCATTGCGACGATCTAGTAAAGATCTAGCATCATCAAAAACTTTTTTACCTTCGTCGTACCGGCCAAGATCATTGAGAATGATCGAAAGCCCAACGCTGGCATCGGTATAGCTAGGATCAATTTCAAGAGCTCTTTTGAAGGTTTTTATAGCTTTATTGAATTGGCCCTTGTCGTAAGCAATAGTCGCAAGCATTTGATAAATTTCTGGATTTCGAGAATTTTGCAGAAGCATTTGCTGCAAAATAGGCTCGGCAACTTTGTAATTGCCTTTGATGAAGCTGTCTTTTGCCTCAGCCATCATTTCATCGTTCATATTAAAGTTGATCGAATTCATTAACGGACTTCCTTGCGCGCTTGATCGGCTTCGGGTGAGCCAGCAAATCGAGTGTTCAATTCTTTGAGATATTTTTTTGCTTTGTCTTGATCGCCATTGCGAGCGGCAGAAATAGCTGATTTTGAAAGAGCCTTGGCATCAAAGCCTTGATCCGGATATTTTTGCAAAAGGCCTTCGTAGCGAGCCAAAGCACTGTCGAACTTATCATGTTTGAAATAGAAGTCCGCAATATAGAGTTCTTTTTCAGCTAGCATTTTATAGGCGGCAGTTCTTTTTTCAGTAGCCTCTTTGACATTCGGTGAGTTGGGATATTGTTTGATCACTTCGTCAAAATACAAAATTGCACTGCTGGCGAGAGCTAAATCTCGATCGATCGTATTTGGCAGCTGATTGAAAAAACTCATGGCAAGACGGTGAGTCACATAATCACTTTGCGGATGTTTCGGATGAAGATCTTTGAAAGCTTGGTAAGAAACTTGGGCCTCGCCATAGGCTTCGTCTTTGTAGTGACAATCTGCAATCGCCAATTCCGCCATCGCGGCAAAACGACTGTAGGGATATTTGTTTTTTACTTCTTGGTATTTTTGGATGGCTCGCTCCCACAACTCATCTTTGTCAAACTCTTGAGCAATGGCGTAAGCTCCTTCGGCAGTGTCGGCATTTTTTTCTTTCGAAGAACAACCGATGTGTAAAACCGAAAAGGCGCAAACCATCACCGAGATCAAAATTGAAATCATCGATGATGTGATGGTTTTTGAGGCGGATAAATATGAGTTTTCTGTTTTGACTTGCAGCATCTATAGCCGGGAGTCTAGATCAGGAGCGGAAGTCCGTCAAATGCTTGTAGATAGCTATTGTGCTTACTTTTAGGGCACTAAAGATCGGAATACAAATGATCATCCCAAGCACTCCCATCATTTGGCTTCCCACGATTATCACAAGAATAACTGTGACGGGATGAAGGTTAACGATTCGGGCGACAACAAAAGGTGTGATCAGTGCCGCGTCGAGAACTTGCGCGGTTGTATAGATGATTGCGATCCAAGCAAGCTCGCTGCCATCTGTTCCGCCAGATAGACTGATCAAAACGGCAGGTACAACAGCGATGAGGGGCCCTAGGTAAGGAATGACATTAAGAATTCCGCCGACGACTGCGAGCACTAGAGCATACGGAAAGCCTAAAATCATCAGGCCGATCCAGATCACAGCGCCAACGAGGGTGCTTTGCACAAACCGGGCTCGAATAAATCCACCGATTTGTGAGCCGATCTGATGATTTAGATTTAACGCGAGTTCAAAAAAATTATTTGGAACCAAAGTCAAAAAGCTACGAACAAATTGCCGGCCATCTAGCAGAATAAAAAAAGCTAAAAGCGGGGTCAGAAATAAAATCATCAGAGATTTTGAAATGTAATTTGGTAAGCCTTGAAAAAAATCAGTGGCCCAGCCCAAGATATGTGGCTGAACTGTAGACGTGATGTCTCCTGGGTAAACGGTTTTAATAATTCCAACGACTTCGGATTCCGCTCTTGTAAAGAGTCCCGTCGCTACTTCGACGTATTTTGGGAGATTGGTTTTTAGCGTGGCCACTTGCTCCGTCAGCATTGGTACGACTAGTTGAATGGCGATGACGATACCGATGGTGAGACCCAGAAACGGAATCACAGTAGCCCATTGTCGAGAAAAGCCTTTTCGTTCCAGCAGATCAACGAGAGGTGCCAGCATGTATGATGTCACAAATCCTAAAATCAGCGAGATCATAAAGTTTTCAATTTTTGCTACAGCCAACAGAAGCAAAATAAGAGCAGCTAAAAAGAATACGAGTTTAATTCGACGCTCTAAAATGACAGCATTCACAATGTGACTTCTTTTTTCAGCATTGTAATTCGAGCTGTTGTCTCTTTGAGACGAGTTCCCAGGACCTCACCAAGACGAAGCAGAATTTTTACTCCGGCGGTGGGGTTTCTTTGCACGAGTTCCATAAGGTCTGGCTTAAAAAAACCAATCAACACAGATTCTTCGTGCGCCGTGCAAGTGGCACTTCTGCGACCGTTGTCTTCAACGAGCGCAAGCTCTCCGAAGAAGCCATTTTTTTTGAGCTGAGTGACGTGAGTGATCTTCACATTTTTTCCGTTCGAGTCGAGCTCCTCAACTGTGACGTTCACACTGCCTGAATTGATAATATACATACCAACCCCGACCTCTCCTTGTTTGAAGACACACTCTCCGGGGCGAAAATTTCGAACATTGACGATGTTTTCTAAAACCCGCAGCTCGCGCAAGCTGAGGTCTTGAAACAGAATATTTTCTTTGAGTGCTTTGCGAACACTTTGGCCTTTTTCTGCTTTTTCAAAAAGATTTTCCCAAATAAAATTAACCACGTCGTAGCTCCTTTTTTATCATGGCACCTAACATGGTACTCACCATGGTGTTTTACCCGAGGTATGTAGGACTGCAGATTTTGGCAGCCAGCCGCTCAGTGCGCCTGGATAGTTGACCTGAACCCAGTCTTGATTCGTAGATAAAATAATAACTTCGAGTCCGCCAAAAAGCTCAAAAAGAGCAGGTGCCTTGTCATCTGGTGCCGATAAAACACTTATTTTTTCAGCAATCACAGTTGCCCGAGGAACTTGAAAATCATAAACTTTAAGCATGGCAAGACTCAGGGTCGCAATAGATGCCAGACTCAAAATAAAACCGACAGACGGAAAGCTGGGGAGTAGAGCGTCTTCTTTAAGGGCTCTTTTTCTGGCGCCAATGTAATTTAGCAAAGTCCAGCCAGCAGTGAAGAGAAGAAGAGCGGTTAAGATTAAATAAGCTGTGAGCGGAACTGGGGCTAAAAATTGGCCACGCAAATTCTCCCAAAGTTGAATTTCGTGGGGGATTTCTTTTACATCTAATTGGGGCAAAATAAATTTAAGTGCGGCACTTGGCACCGAAAAATCAGGATCTAAGTTTGTAGCTTTACGCAGTAACGCAAC
>CANCBY010000098.1 GCA_947374445.1 Pseudobdellovibrionaceae bacterium | reverse complement strand
CCGACAAAAAAAGGACTCACATTGAAGCAAACGTGAATCCGGACTTAAACCATGAGAATGACTGCGCTATCATGAGGGATATCATTATTGATTTCACTTGGGAGGACTTCATGACATCCATTCGCTCGCTAACTTTATCTCTTTTAACTCTGACTCTAATGGGCGCATATCCACGAATGGTTTTTGCGAAATCTGATGGCGACGCTCAAATCGAAACCGAAGAAGCGGTTGCCGATTCAGAAGCGGCCTTAGCAGAATCTCGTGATGCTAAACGCAAAGCCGATGATGAGAAGAAAAAAAGAGACTCCGTCAAACTAACGTCGCAATCTTCTGTGGCTAAGGCTAAAGCTATCGAAGCTGAGGCTAAAAATGAGCAGGCCAAAGCAGAGAATGAAGTAGCTCGTGCTAAAAACGAGACTGACGAATACAACAAACAAAATAAACTCGCCGAAGAAAAACAGGTTTTAGGAACCAAACAAATTGCGGCTTCAAAAGAAAAAGCTGAACGCGCAAAGCAACTGCGCGACGAGTCTCTTGAGCGCAAAAAAGTTTCTGAAAAGGCCGCTGAAGCAGCACTAGCAGAAGCAAAAGTCCAAGAGCAAAAAGCGAAAGAGGCCACAGACCTCGCAGATCAAGCCATCAAAGAGGCCCAAGAAGCCAAGCAAAAAGAGAAAGTCGCCTCTCACCAGCTTGAAAATGTAAAATTGCAAACGACTAAAGCTGTGACTTTGGCAAATGCTCAAGCGGCAAAAGCAAAGGCCGAAGTGTCAAAGTCTGAAGCGGAAAAGCAAAGAGCTGAGGGCGAAGTAGCCAAGCTCAAAGCTTCTGAAGAAAAATCAGATCTAGAGCGCAAAGCTCTCGAAGAGCAGGTAGTTAAAGCAAATGCTTCAACGAAAGAAGCTCTTGCGAGCGTGGACCTTGAGCGCAAAAAATATGAAGACCTCAAAGGCAAAGAAGAAAAAACTCGCGGCGAGAGTTTAAAGGCCAAAGGTGAATTTGAAAAAACTAGAGCTGCTACCAATCAAGAAGTGGCTAAACTTAACAACGAATCAATTCGACTGCGAAAATCAATTGAAGCTCAGGAGGCAGATCTAGCTAAATCGCAATCGGAGCTTGCTGCTTTGAAGTCGGAGTTAGAAAAAACAAAAAACACCAAAGAGTCTTTGGTCGAACAAGAAGAAAAAGTCAGCTCTACTGTACAGACGCAAAAATTAAAAAACGAGACAGCCAAGGCCGAGATCGAGGCCGAAAAAATGCGTCTAGAGACAGATAAAATCAAAGCTGAAACCGAAAGCATCAAGAAGAAGAAAAGCAAATAGCTCAGGGCTATTTGTAGAAGTTAGGATTTGATTTTATAAAATTGAGAGTCTGGTTTCGATCAAGGCTTACGATCTCGTTGAAAGAATGGCACTTGTTATAAAGAGCGACGGGCCTTGAAGTCTAGAGGTTATTTCCGTAAGAAGAGCTAAGACACGTGGCCGAAAAGACTTAGATTGGCTTTTGCGACGGTATTTATTTCACTAGATATTTAAATCTTCAATAAATTGATATAAGCTGGCTTACAAATTATGAAACGTTTTCTATTCCTCCCTCTTTTATTGTTTTCATTGAGTTCATCCGCTCAGTCGATAGCATATCGACCAAATCAATCTGACTTGCAAAAGGCCGATCAATTTGCCAGTGAGACTGCTCAATGGTTTCAGTACACAACGGGTAAGATGGATTCTGAACATCTTGGTCAGTGTGGCGACTACGCCGTTATGTTTATTCTAAAGTTCAATGAATATGCGGGTCGAAATGTAGCGAAGTTAGTTGTCGCAAATAATCCAGTACAGAGTGGAACCTATATTCTTGGAGAAAAAGCCGATGTCGGCAAACTTGGTTTTCACGGATTCAATACAGGATCTAGCGGATTTTTAATTTGGAAGGGACAACTTTATATTTACCATCCTGTTTTAGGGGCCTACCCAATCTTCCTTGAGAAATCATGGACTCCTAAAATTCACTTTGGAGTCAACATGTTGGATAAAGCCCAAGTACATGTTTGGGCGTCAATTGGAGACGTGAGCGTAGATCCTACTTATTTTTCTTTGTGGCCCGATAAATTTCCGTCTCCGTTGGGAGCAGATCAATGATTAGTCGGCCCACTAAAGTGCTACTTTACAATCGCTGCGCTAATTAGAAATGAATTTTCAGCGCCCCTCCGCCTCCAACTAGACTTTTGCAAAATAAGTCCAAATTTGCGCTCAAAAATCAAAGCAGAATATTGGCCAATATTTCGGATTGTCTGATTTGGTCAAAGTTAGTCGCTGGTGCTGTTAAATCAAATCTAAGTTTTTAAAGCTAAATGCTCCTCTTTACTCTTGGTTCCATCGTGAGCCATCTTTAGTTCGCAGCTAGTTCCTATCGTCCGGCCTTATCCCGAGATCGGACCAACTCTTCGGTTTAGCTAGAGTCTTTTGGGGGCACCGCCCGCGAGTTTTTTGCATCAGTTCTCGAGAAACGGGGGCGGTGCCTATGTCAAAGTCAAATCTGGAAGCAAAACAACTCGATCTCTTCAAAAAGCCTAAGCTCAAAAAGGAGCATGGTGGAAGTCATGCAATTTTTAGGCGCCGAGCCCGCAGGCCATTGAATCTCAGGCAAAGTCATCACATCACTATGAAGTCTCATCATGCTGTGGGTGCAAGATCTTTGTTTAGGCACAAGAAATTGATTCTACTTCTGATGAAAAAGCACTCAGCAAAATTTCAGGTAAAGGTCTATGAATATGCCATCCAGGGAAATCACATCCACATGCTCGTTAAGGCTCAAAACCGAGAAGGACTGCAAAACTTCTTCAGAGTGATCGCGGGGCATATCGCTCAGCGAATTCTACAAGAATGCCCGCTCAAAGAAGCACCGGGCGGTGCCCCAACAAAACCCACGGGCTGCCAAAAGAACCAGCGGAAGTTTTGGAGTTACTTGCTTTATTCCAGGATCGTTAGCTGGGGGAGGGAGTTTAAGATCGTCGCAAGGTACATTCAGCGGAACACCTTGGAGCTATTGCAGGTCATTGCGTATCAGCCACGAGGTAAAACTCGGCCCCAGTCACGAGGCCAGCCGCGAAAGCAGCCTGGGAACTACGCGTAGCTCATAGGTTAAAAACATCTAAACAACAAAAGTGGAAACCTGGTTGTCTAAAAAGCCTTAGAAACGCTACGCCTTTCCTAGGCTCGGCACCATGAGTGTTTGGGTTGGGAATGCAAACTCAACATCGACTTGTTTGGCGATCCGCATGAGGTCCATTAAAATTTCTTGCTGCAACTCAAGCTCTTCGAGTGGATCTGTCGTGATGATAAAGAACTGAACTAAGACCTGAAGGCTAAAATCACCGAGCTGATTAAATACAACTCGGATATCCTCCTTTTCGATATCAGCATGTTGAGTGAGATGGTATTTTACCGCATCTAAAAATTTTTGTAATTTTTCTGGAGTCGTATCGTAAGTAAGTCCCACAGTGTGGCGGATGCGGCGCTTGCCTCGTGCGCCCATATTGTCGATTTTTTCTTTGGCCATCACTGAATTGGGGACTGTGATCAGCGATTGGTAAAAAGTTCTAATGCGAGTCGAGCGAAAGCCGATCTCCTCGACATTGCCTTCGGTGTCACCCACCTTGATCCAATCGCCGACTTGAAATGGGCGATCGAGTATAATTGTGATCGAGCCAAAGACATTGGCCGCTGTGTCTTGCGCCGCTAAGGCTAGGGCCAAGCCTCCGAGCCCGAGTCCGGCCAAAAGTGACATGACATTGAAGCCAAAACCTTGCAGCATAATGAGCACACCAAAAACGACGACGAAGACCTTGAGTGTTTTTGTCGCGAGAGGCGCCAATTGGTCATCTAAAGTGTTTTCAGTTTTTGCCACAACGTCATTGATCCAAAGCCCAAGAGCTTCGATGCCAAGATACGATGTACGGATAAAGTAAAACCACTGAATCAGTTGCAATAGATTACTCAGCTGCTTCTCGAGGCCACCATGAAACTCAAGGGTGGCCAAAATTCCGTGCCACAGAGCAACTACTGCAATCCAAGATAGGGCTGTTTCGACTTGAAGTCCTAAAAAATAATGCAGAATTGGATGTATCGCATGGAACTGGTTTTGCTTTTTCAGTTTTGCAAAAAACAGTTTTAATATCTTTTGCAGTGCCAAACCAAAAATGATTGCGATGATTAAGGCGAGCCACTTCCAGTTGGGCATTAAAAACCAAGTGTCGCGTCCAAGATCTGAAACTGTATTCATATGCAAACTCCGATGACCAATTTAAAGACTAATTAAAAATAAATTCGATGTGGCTACTTTAAAGCAATGTAAAAAATAATAATTCCGAAAATAATACGGTAGTAGCCAAAGTGTTTATATCCGTATCTTGAGACCAAGCCAATCATCACTTTGACGGACATCAATGCAAAAATAAATGATAGAACCAAGCCAAGTCCCAAGAACTGATATTGTGCGGGCTCAATAGTTTTCATAATTTTTATAGTTTTTAGAAGTGCGGCTCCCGTCAATGTAGGAACAGCTAAAAAAAACGAAAACTCAGCAGCGGCTTTTCTTGTCAGTCCCAAAAACAGTCCACCAATGATTGTTGCCCCTGAGCGAGAAGTCCCCGGGATCATCGCAAGGCACTGAATAAAACCAAGTGCCAAACATTCTTTTAACGTGAGGTCCTCAATTTGCTTTTTGTTTTTGCTCTCGCTATTTCCATCATCTTTAAATTTTGTGTCGGACCAAATTAAAACCACGCCACCTAAAATAAAAGTCGTGGCGACTAAAATCGAAGAATCAAGAAGATCATCAAGTTTATTTTTAAAAGCAAAGCCGATCACAACGGCTGGTAAAACGGCGACAAAAAGTTTTTTATAAAATTCAAAACGGATTGGCAAAAAGCGTTTCCAGTAAAGGGCAACGACAGCAAGTATTGCTCCAAATTGAATAATGATCGTGAAGGCTTTTACAAAGCCCTCTTCTTGAATTCCAAAAAATGAAGAAAGCAAAATCAAATGGCCAGTTGATGAAACCGGTAAAAACTCTGTGAGTCCTTCAACTAATGAGAGCCAAAACACTTCAATAAAATTCATTGTTGTTCTCCGTTGTTCTTATGGCCTAGCTAAAGGGCCAGAGCCGGTAGGTACTGGACAACTATGTTTGTTGAGCTTGGACCTAAAAACAAGCTTGTTCATGACTATTGTCTAGGCGGGAGCATGGAGTCATCGCTCTATTTCATCAACTGGACTTTTAGCAACCTGATCTGCTCGATATGATGGCAAAGCTTTTAACATATCACTTTGGTCTCGTGAGGTTTCAAAAAAATCTCATCGAAATCTAAGAAATCTCATAAATGTCTCAATAAAATCTCAAGGAGGAGATGAATGAAAAAACACCTATTAATTCTGAGTGCGCTACTGGCCTCTCAGCTAGCTAGTCATGCACAGGCGGCAGAGTACCTGGTTAAGTACCGATCAAATCTTGCGACTATGGGCTTGAATGGCAATGGCATGAGCACCATGGGCCTCGGCGGTTATAAAATGCAAGTGCTTGATCAGCATCCTGCTGGACAGCTTTTGAAAGTAGATATTTCTGAAAACAACAAAATAGAGACTCTCGTTAATCTCTACTCGAACGCAAATATTGAGTATGTTGTCCCCAATGCAAAAGTTTATGCGTTTACGGTTCCTGTTGAGGCGTCGAGCAACAAAAGTCTTAAGAGCCAATGGGCGATGACAAAAATTCAAGCTGAAAAGGCTTGGCAGCGCGCCGGCAACAGAGGCTCTCGAAATGTTTTGGTAGCCGTTATTGATACTGGTGCTGATTACAACCATAAAAACCTAGCTCCGAATATGGTGCCTGGTTATGACTTTGCAAAAAATGATAGCGATCCTATGGATGAGACTTCAAGTCGTAATCCAGGGCATGGAACTCATTGCGCGGGAGTGATTGGTGCTACGGGTCTTGTTGATGGCGGGATTGTAGGAATCAGTCCAGAACTATCAATTATGCCGATTCGCTTTTTAGGTAATAATGGATCGGGCGATCTGAATGATGGAATCAAGGCCATCGACTATGCGATCGAAAAAAGAGTGCAAGTTATTTCTGCGAGCTGGGGAGCACGGATCACTCGCGAAGAAGCTAAGCCAATGATCGAAGCCGTTGAGCGGGCTGAAAAAGCCGGGATCGTATTTGTTGTTGCCGCTTCAAACGAAGGACAGAACAACGATGGCGCAGATGTTTATCCTGCGAAAGCTGGGACATCAAACACAATTGCAGTAGCTGCTTCGAGTTCGAATGACAGCAAGCCTCGATGGTCGAACTTTGGTAAAGCCACTGTGCACTTGGCGGCACCCGGCGATGGCATTATGAGCACTCTGCCTAATAATAAATATGGAAATCTTTCTGGCACCTCGATGGCAACTCCGCTAGTAGCCGGGCTTGTGGCTTTGATCAAAGCTCAAGATCCAGATTTGTCTCCGCTAGAAATCAGATCACTATTGCAAGCATCGGGCTCTAAAGTGAAAATTCAAACAGCTTGCGACTGCCGCATCGACGCGTTTCAAGCGATCGATATGATCAAATCACAAAAGATGTTCGTGAGCCCGCAAGCTGGAACTTTTGCAAAAGGCGAAAAAGTGACTTTCAATGGAGTGTATGGTGCTGCACCTTACACCTTCCAAACATCGAACGCGAAAGTTGCAAGTATTGACGATCATGGTGAACTTACGGCGCTTGCCGACGGCGAAACAACAGTCATGGTGAAAGACTCAAAGGGACAAACTGCAACCAGTTATAAAATTTATGTCGCTGGCGCCAAGGGATTTGTCGGTGGAAATGAATCCACTGCCCAGGAAAATTCTGGTGAATGCCCACTCGGTGATCAAAAGAGCTGCGATGAAATTTGTCAATTTCAACCGGATCTTCTTTTCTGTAAACATTAGTAGAACTTAACACGCTTTTTTATAGGTGTTGTTTCGGCTCCAGCGGGGTTGGAACAACACTTGCTCTACCTCCTCGTGTTGCTTCTTTAAAATGAAGAAGCCATCAACACCGAAACCTTGAGGGGGAAAAATGTTTTCAAAAACAATAATAATGATGGGGATTGTCTTAGCAGCGATGGCTTCTGAAGCGCAATTGCGTTTGGGTCAGCCTTCTTACGGTGGCACAGGTTGCCCTGCAGGCACGGCATCTGTGACAGTTGCTCCAGGCGACGAAGCGATTTCAATTTTATTCGACCAATTTGTGGCTGAAGCCGGAAACACAACAGCTCGTCGTATTGATCGCAAAGCTTGTAACGTATCTATTCCTGTTTCGGTTCCTCAAGGCTATTCAGTAGCTGTATTTTCTGTTGATTACCGTGGGTTTGTCGCAGTTCCTCGTGGTGGAAACATCCGCTTGGATTCAGAGTATTTTTGGGCAGGATCTAGAGGTCCGCACATTGCGCGCGCTTGGAATGGCCCAACAAACGACAACTACACTGTGACTGACAATTTGTTAGCAACGGCTTTGGTGTGGGCTCCTTGCGGCGCGAGCGTCAACTTGCGAATCAACGCATCGATGATGGCTCAATCCAATCAGGCGATGGAGCAAACTATTGGATCTGTGGATTCTGCTGATGTGAGCTCAGCTCTTATCTATCACCTGCAATGGAGAAAGTGTAATTAAGTCTATAACTTAATTTAAAAAATACGATGATATTTGGCTCAGCATTCTTTGGAGTGCTGAGCTTTTTCGTTTAAAACTTCGGATTTAGATTCTAGTTCAGATGCTTAATTTCGACTGTCGTCGTAACCTGTTTTTTTTCTGAGAGATTCTAAAAAATCGGTTAATTTTTTTTGTGACAGAGCTGGCAGCTTCAAGAAGCTTAGGCCCACCATTTTGTGGTATTTTGGATGTCCTTCCATAACAGCGGTCCATTCTATTTTACAGTGAATTTGTCCCATTGAAATTCCTGTGTTGTGAAACTCAACAAGTACCTCTGATTTTGCTGCTAGCATCACTGGATGCACTTCAAACCCAACTCCCGTCGGGCTCAGGTTTCGTAAAACAGCTTTTGTAATCATTTTTTGCTGAAGATCATAAATCGTCGCGCTGCCCATCAGATTTTGTCTTTGGCCCTGTCGGCTTTCGGAACGTTCACTGGCTTTAGACTTAAGATCAACCGGAGCAATCGGATTGTCGATTTCTTCGAGTAAGAGCGCAAAAGGATCATCGGCATCTTCGGCTTTATTTCCAGACATTTTGCCTCCAGTATTTTTTAGCTGTTTTTTTTGGTTTCTAAATTGTAAAGTGTCTTGTCATTTTATTGAAGCCTATCTTTAGGTTCGGACTTTGGTCGCAGCGAATATCTTAGAATAAAAATTTCTAAAATGAGATAAAGCACAAAGCTGACTGTCAGCCCTACACCTTTGAGCAAAGCCCATTGAGCGG
>CANCBY010000097.1 GCA_947374445.1 Pseudobdellovibrionaceae bacterium | reverse complement strand
CTGCAACAGTTTTCGATTCCCTCGGTCAAGTTTTCGTCGGTGACACCTGACATGTGAACCAATTCATGAAATATCGTTGAGCGCATTTCATCTTTTTCACGAGGCTGCCCATTGTCCACGGGTCGAATTGCAATCTGCGCAGTCGGCGGCTTGGCCGTTTTCGAAAAGTGCCCAAACTCACTCATGTCGGAATTACACGAGAACAATGGGTTTCGACGACAGCTGGCAGCACCCAAAATCGAAGCAATGTTTGATGCATTTGCAGCGAGCTGCAAATCTTCCATGCAAGACAAAAATTGCGGGGGCTGACCCGGTACTCGCACAGTAGGATCTGCTGTGATCGCGATGTCGCCTATACTCTCAAGAATTTTGCTTGCGTCCTCAGGCTGACATGAGTTTCCAACAACAACCGCATTCGGATTTTTTATCATACTCATATACTCTTGGCGGCGTCCCTGCATTGTCGTTTCGTTGCTGGCCTCTAGAATTTCTAAAATTGCATTGCTGTACCCTTGATTGACCATTCCGCACTTTTTGCTTGAATCATCAACGATTGCACCTTCTGCAAAAACAATTGAAAAATTTGGAGCGGCCTTTTCTTCGTTTAAAGCAGTGGTGTTTATAGCCGCTTTTTTGGAAGCCTTTTTACTTTTCGGTGCGTCTTTATTTAAGTTCACTGATTTTTCAAAATGATTTGAAACCAGGAGATATTTTTGACTCTTAAAGCTGTAGGCATATTCAATTTTTCGAACACCCTTTTCAGGAATCACGCGCTCGATTTCAATGGTTCTATACTGTCCAAACAAGGGTTGAGTCGCCGTAATCGTGTAAAAACCACGACGAAGTGACCAATAGTCAAAAACTCCCCGATTCTTCAAATCTTGAATAATTTCAGTGGAATCAGGACTAGCTATAATCTGCTTTAACAACCGCCCATCTTCATTTCGAACTTTGGTAATTAGAAATTTTTTTCCGTTTTTTGCAAAGCTATAAACTTGTGATGGTTTGATCTGAATACGATGTAGCGATCGATCATCTGACTTACCCCAAGCCGCCGTCCCCGGCACTAGCACGCCCATTGTCAAAGACAACAGAAGACAAAGCGACCTGTAAAAGATCATTCCCCAGCGGATACGGTCCATGTTTACATGTCGGTAGATTTTGAGACAAAGTTGAGAAAAAAACTGATTCAAAAACTAGCGTCTCAACCTGAGACAAATAAGTTCAAAAAGGCCATAACCTTGGCAAAAACAGCTTGGTGCCGTATGTAGTAAAATTCAGTCAACTGAATTTTACTACATACTAAAATTCAGTTGACTGAATTTTAGTATGTATGCCAAAATCTAGAAATGAGTAAAAATAGGTATCTTTTCACCCAAGTAAAAAGTGATCTGTCAGAAAAAATGGTGTTTTTAGGCGGACCTAGACAAGTTGGCAAAACCACCCTTGCCAAGCAGTTTATCAAGAACTCAAATCAATACCTGAACTGGGATAAAGACTCAGACAAAAAAATTCTTCTCAAAGAGCTTCTCGACCCTTCACTCAAACTGATTGTCCTCGACGAAGTTCATAAATTTAAAAAATGGCGAAGTTTAGTTAAGGGCTATTATGATAAATTCTACCCCGATCTCAACTTTTTGGTCACTGGATCTGCTAGATTGGATCTGTTTCGAAAAGGTGGAGATTCACTTGTTGGTCGTTATCATTATTTGCGCCTACACCCCTTTTCATTGACCGAACTCAATAAAACACCGAACCCTAAGGACCTCGAAGCTCTTCTCAAGTTTGGAGGATTCCCTGAACCGTTCACAAAACAAAGCGAAACCCACCATGCTCGTTGGCAACTAGAGCGAGTCTCGCGAGTGATCACTCAAGATTTACGTGATCTAGAAACAGTTAAAGAGATTTCTTTAGTTGAGCTCCTCGCCCAATCGCTTGGGCCTCGCGTGGGCAGCGCCCTCTCAATTAAAAGTTTGCAAGAGGACCTGCAGGTCTCACCCAATACTGTAAGTCATTGGATAGAAATCCTCGAGCAACTTTATTATTGCTTCCGAATTTTACCATATGGACCCGCTAAAATAAAGGCAGTTAAAAAAGCACAAAAACTTTATCTCTGGGACTGGTCAGATGTAGAAGACATCGGTGCAAAATTTGAAAACCTAGTCGCCAGTCATTTACTAAAATTTTGCCATTTCGAAGAAGACACCAAGGGAATAAAAACCGAACTTCGATACTTCAAAGATGTCGTCACCGGCAAAGAAATTGACTTCATTGTCCTACAGAAAAATAAGCCACTCTTTGCCGTAGAATGCAAAGCCGGCGAAAGAGCGCTTTCAAAATCTCTCACGACTAACGGGAGACGCTTAGGAATCCATCAACTCTATCAGGTACACATGGGGCAACGAGACTATGGCACCGAAAGCACCGGACGAGTCTTGCCCTTTTCGACTTTTTGCAAAGAACTGGGACTACCCTGAACTTCAATGCCAAGTAACATGGAAACTAGCCCCGAGGAAACAATTCAAAAACAAGAAATCAAAATATCCTTGAGTGTAGCGGGAGGCTCCCCGCTCCAAAGACTCAAAACAAAGCCGCCATCACCACTTCCCGTGAGCTTAACCGCCGAAGCTCCTTGAGATCGCAACATAGCTATGTGCTGAGCCGGAACCACGCTGACCAATCCCCACTGCGAAAAGCAACTCTCGGCCAAACTCAAGGCCTCAACTAATAGCGGAAGTCCTGTTTTAGAATCCACGGAGAGCAAAGCTTTTTCACTGAGGCTTACGGCTTCTCGCATTTGCAAATCAATCTGAGCCCCGAGCTGAGGTTGGTCGCGAAGTAAAGTTTTGACTTTGTTAACACAATCCAAAGTAACTCCGCGCTGACCCGAATAGGAAATAAAACACTTCGGAACCCACTTCGAAGTAAAAATCTCGCGCAAACCCGGGCGCTGAAAGCGAAGGCCCTCACCTGAAAGCGCAACCGAGATATCGACTCCGCTGCTCTCGCCATGAAACAAATTCTCTAGCTGTCTTGCAAATTCGTATTGCTCAGAAACCGCAACCACGCCAAAGCTTGAAAACCATTTTGTCAAAGCCACACACAGCGAGGCCGAGGCCCCGAGACCTGAACCAATCGGTACAGAGCTTTCTATTTTAAGTCGCCCCTTAAGCTCAGATCTAGCAACGCCCGCTTTTTCACAAGCCTTCTCTAGAACCCCCCAAAACAAAAGCTCAAATTCTGCGCCACGCTCTCCGCCCAGAACAAGCTCAAGGCTATCGCCACCAGGCTGAAAGGACATCGATAAAAATTTTGATTTTAATGGGAACACCAACGCCGGTGATCCGCGCAAAACCGCGTGTTCTCCGGCCAAAATCCATTTGCCTGGAGCCATTGTTTCAAATGGAATCAACTGAATCTTTGCCGACATCAAATTCACTTTAAGTCATCAGACATCAAAACCAGAGCCTGGCTCCTGAGCTGATCACGCAACTTTAGCGCTAAAGCTTTTTGATTGTCGCGGTAAAGTGCATGCACATTCGCTCCAGCATCCATGGTGACAATAGGACCATCACCTGTATCAATCCAAACTTTGCGAAGGACCTTTAGAACCTCAAGTGTCTTTGGCTCCATGTAACCAAAGGCTGGCTTGCTGGTCTCAAAGAGAGCATGCATATCCCAAAATTCAGCCCAGCAAATCTCATAAGCTCCCGCCCAGTCGTGCGACCGGAATGCCGCCATCAAACTCGCAAGACGCTTTTCTGCTCGCTCCGAGCGTCCATGAAATAATTCTGAAGTCAAAACTCGCTGATGAGCCTCAGATGAAGAAACAGCTTTTTTGCCGCTCTCAACAACAAAAACCTGATGATGAAGAGGCCCCAAATCAAAATCCAAAGGACGAATCCCCTCCGACGACCAGAGGGCCCAAGGACTAAAAAAAGATCTCGCCGAAGAGCCCGAACCTTTTCGCGAGAGCTGCCCCAACTCATCAAAACGCAAAGGCTCTTGCATTGTGCCCAAGCTCAAAGCCAGATCATGAGCTGCACGAGTCAAGGCGGCAAAACTAGAAGCGGAGCTTGCAAGACCGCAGTCCGAAGGAAAATTATTAGCACTCTCGATGAGATAACTGCCATTTAATTTAAACTCATTTTTAAGCATTGCAAAATGCGCCAAAAATTTTTGCTTTGATTTTTCAGAAAGCCGAATCTCTGAGAAGTTATTCCCCTCCAACGGGCGCCACTCATCTGAATCTCTATTGACGACATCACCAAGCCCTAAATCAATCGGAGTGATTTTAACAAACGTTTTTAAATGATCTAGGGTCCATGAAATGGAACTATTTGTAGGACGATTTCCACCGCCTTCGAGCTTACCCATGTACTTGATCAACGCAATATTTGATGGCGCTGATGCTATAATCGATGAAGTTTCTGTCATGTAGACTTCTCCTAAATTCTGTTTAAAAAATATTTTGAACGCTCAGCCCATCAGCTATCGAAGCTTCCGTGGCTACAATTCGAAGCCCCAGCTCAGAGGCCTTAGCCTCAATCGCCAAGCCACATTGAGGTTCTCGAAATAAAATTGCAATAACGTCGGCGCCAAGAGCGCCACAACCTTTGCTCGCAACAACACCAGATAATTTGTCGAACTGAGCTAATAATTTTTGTGTTTCAGGCGCAACAAATCCAAGACTTGCAAGACCTAAGGCCGCTTGCAGAATCCCACTTACGAATAAGCTTTCATCCACAGTCTTTAGACCCAAATGACACTTCTCAAGAGCCCAAGCCAACTCGTCGGTCGAAAAATCTTTGAGTTTTGCCAAATGTTCATGGGTGGGAAGCTTTTTACCCGTCGCGATCAACTTCATTTTTAAATTTGCAAAAGGCCAGGCGAAGGTTTGAATTTTTCCGTTTTGGCCTTCAAAAAATGTAAGTCCACCACGAACTTGCCCAACGAGGTCTGCTCCGCTCGGTGGAAAACCCGCCTCTTTTGTTTTACCGCCAGCCAGGCGGCGGTAATCTAAGAGCATTTTATGCAGGTCAAAAAACCGCTCTTCTTCAATCCACAAAGAGTCTTTGAGCTGCCAAAGTCCTTGCAAAGCAATAAACTCTGCGGTTGAAGCCCCCCAGCCACCAAGGCCACTAAAAGTCTTTAATTGAACAGAGTACTTTTTAAAAAATGATGATTGCTCTTGCCAAAAAAGTCCGGCCGGAGAATCAGTATGAAACGGATTTTTTTCGCTGGGGTCTTCGGTTTCGTTCTCATGAATCAAAACTTCAAAGCGAGGCTTCGTTGCCAGAACCAAGGCACCAAGCCCCTTTAATGCCAGATACTCACCCGCTAAAAAAGTCTTTCCTGGAATAGTGAGTTGAACTGAGCGCATGACCTTGACCTGACCTTAATCAATTCAGATGAGAGTTTGAAGCTTGCGCGCGAAGATCCTTTAGAACATCGATCGCATTGCTGAGAGAAATTCGTTTTTTCAAAGCCAAAATTTCTTCGAGTTTTTTTTGCACAAACGGAAGTTCTTTTTCGCTCGCACCAGCTCCCAAAGTGAGGTTTTTAATATGAAGCTTCATATGGCCTTCGATAATACCCACAGTCGTCAATGCGCGGAGGGCTCCTAAATTTTGCACCAAGCCCACGGCCGCCACCAATCGCGAAAGTTCATTGGCCGATTCAACACCCAACATTTTCATGCAAAGCTTGGCCGTCGGATGCAAAGTTGTCACACCACCCACAGTGCCCACAATCACCGGAGCTTGCAGAGTGCCGACAAGATGTCTTCCGTCCCGCTTCCACTCGGTGATCGAACGGTACTGTCCTGATCGGCAAGCATACGCATGAACTCCGGCTTCGACCGCACGCCAGTCGTTGCCTGTCGCGATCAAGATCGGGTCCATTCCGTTGAGCACACCTTTATTGTTGGTGGCTGCTCGGTATGGGTCCATCTTAGCAAAAAGTGAAGCCTCTTCGATTTTTTCTGCCAGTTCAGGATCAATTTTTTCGAGTGTAACCTTAGCTTCAGTCAGTTTAGTGTCCGTCAAATTCGAAAGTATGCACATGGTGACTTTTTCACCCGTGAGCTCTTCGATAGGCTGCTTGAGAAATTCACAAACTTGATTGACGATGTTTGCACCCATGGCATCCACCGCATTCATATGGACATGCAGAACAATCATCTGCTCAGAAGCCTCGATGGAAGTTTGAGTCTCTGTCCGTGGCAAAATCCGCACCTGTATATCGGTGACTCCACCACCGCGACGGACAAGACCGAAAGCCACTTCATCGTTGGCCAAATGGATGAACTCGGCCTTTTTAGCCAAAATTAATTCAGTGAATTTTTTAGTGTCTTGAACTTTAGCGAGCTGAATCTGCCCGATGATATCGTCGCCGATCGTGCGGGTCTCGATGCTGCCACTTTCGCGGATCCACTTTGCAGTTTTACTTGCTGCTGCAACTATCGAAGTCTCTTCGACAGCCATTGGGATCATATAGTCTTTGCCATCAATACGAAAATTAGTGGCCACGCCGAGAGGCAACTGAAAATAACCGATCACGTTCTCAACAAATTTTTCACCCAAAGCAGTCCCTTGCAAACCACCATTTTTTAAGAACAACCCATCAGCCGAATCTAAAGCTCCAGCTTGTTCAAGCACCTGCAGGCGCTGATCACGAGTGAGTTTTGAAAAGCCCTGAAAAAATTCAGTGAGATTTTTAGAAATGTCTTTTAGTTTTGAACCATTTTTTACGTCACTCATACGTCCAAATTCCTTTTTCTCTAGAGTCGCTTTGACCTCGCTGCCGAAGAACTTCAAGGCTCTCGCAACCAGTGCAAAAAAGTGCTATCTTTAGTTCCTGCTCAAGTCTTTGCATGAGCGGAATCAAAGCTGATTTTTGTGTCCGCATCTCTGTCAAAACAGCCTGTAGTAATGGCTGAGCAAGCCCCACCATTTCACTGCCTAAGGCTATGAGTTTAGCAGCATCGAGTCCACTGCGAACTCCACCCGAAGCCCAAATCTGATAAGTGACAAGATTTTGACTTTTGAGCTCTCGTGCAAACAACAAAGAGTCTACGGTGGAGATGCCCCAATTTGAATAAGTTTGACCTGTATTCTTTAGTTCACCCACTGGCATTCGCTCCGTCTCAACACGGCCCCAATGAGTGCCGCCAAGCCCACTCACATCTACGGCCGCAAGGCCTAGACTCTGCAACTTTTGCAGAGTTGCAGCTGAAAAGCCACAGCCCACTTCTTTGAGAACCAACGGAATTTGATACCTTTTAGCAATGCCATCAGCCAAAGCGCTTAAGGCTTTTAAGCCGCCCTTGAATTGAGGTGTGCCTTCAGGCTGAAGGGCTTCTTGCAACGGGTTTGTGTGAACGAAAAAACCAGAGGCCTCTAAGGAATCTATCAAACGATAGACCTCATCTAAAGGAGTTTGAATCAACTGACTGAGACCCAGATTTCCGAAAAGAATCGCCTTGGGCGCAGTTTTGCGAATGAGCTTCCATTCGGCCGCGGCCTCTTGGCCCGCGGAACCTTCACTCAACTCTTTGCGCTGAGACCCAACGCCCATCATCCAGCCTTGAGCCTGAGCGGACTCGGCTAATCTGAGGTTGATCTCGCGGCCTTGCTGATGACCTGCTGTCATTGAACTAATAAAAAGTGGTGACTTCAACGGAACCCCAAAAGGTTTAGTTGCAATCGTAACGTCTTGAAAATTTATTTCTGGAAGAGCCTCGTGAATCAGATTGATCCGATCGAGTTTTGAGAATGAAGACGATTGAGTCTTTGGGTCCATTGCAATTCGAACATGATCTTGTTTTCGAGACTCGAATTGAATTGGATTTTCGTTCTTCATATAAAGACACTCGTGCAGGAGCGAAGACCTGCACGAAATCCTATCTGATTGAAATTAAGCAGTGATTGCGTGCTTGCAGAGAGCAGTAAAAGCTGCCGCATCTGAAATCGCCAAATCAGCCAAAGACTTACGATCCAAAGTCACGCCAGCTTTGATCAAGCCGCCAATGAGTCGAGAGTAAGTTGTTCCGTTCACACGGGCTGCTGCATTGATACGTTGGTTCCATAAAGCACGGAACTCACGTTTTTTCATTTTTCTGTGAGCATAAGCGTAAGCCATACCACGGTCGTTTTTTTCCGCCGCGTGGATGAAAGCTCTTGAGCCAGCTGAGTAGTAGCCTTTTGCTCTTTTAAGAACTTTTTTATGTCTTCTTCTGTTGGTAAATCCACCTTTAACGCGCATTTGATATTCCTCTCTTTAAGTTATTATGAAGTGGCCGCTTAGAAATTTAAGCAGCGACGAATTTGAAGCATGTTTGCATCGTCGACATAAATCATGTCTCCGAGATGTCGCTTCACTTTCGACTTCATGTGAGAGTTCAAATGGCGCAGGCGTGTTTGCTTGCGTTTTACTTTGCCGCTTGCAAGTACTTGAAAGCGTTTTTTCGCACCAGAGTGCGTCTTCTGTTTATAAGCCATTGGCTTCCTTCCTCCGATAGGGCGTTTAGTTCGTGGAAAA
>CANCBY010000096.1 GCA_947374445.1 Pseudobdellovibrionaceae bacterium | reverse complement strand
TGGCCGCTCGCAAAGAGTGAGCCACACCCACGGGATGATCCATCGAAGAGGTCACCACCATTTTCAAATTATTCTCTCTGCAAAAGCCTAGAGATTGCTCAATATCCTGACGAGCAGGCTTTGCGATCAAAAAACTATACGGAGGTCTTCGACCTGAAAGTAATTTCATTCTTTCAAATTCAAAATCAGCCGCCAATGACAAAAGATTTTGAGCCTCAGTCCATTTTTCAAAGTCGAAGGGAAAAGGATCCTCTACAAACTCAATGCGCCCGCGACTTTTCGCACTCAAGATCGCTGCAAATTTTTTAAAACTTTCAAGTCCATCAAGACTTGAATTAAAATCCAACCGTAAGCTTAGCGAACTCTGCTCTGCAATTTGATTGATGCTCGCAGCCTCGGCGGCAAGATCCTTACCCACTTTAAGTTTAAGAACCCTAAAGCCTTGAGTTTTAATCTCGTCTAATTTGCCAAGATCGAATGAAATCAAATCACGAATTAAAAAATGATTGCGAACTTGCGCCTGATTCTCAAAGGCATTCAATCCTTGAGAACGCAACAAAGCATCTTGCTCTGCTAACCTCAGTGTCTGCTGCAGGAGCGGCTCTGCAATTTTTTTTGTCTCTATCCCTGCATCACCAAACTCGGGCCATGGATGATAATCGGCATACCCCACTTGCCCGCCTGGCAATGTCACACGCACAAGCGCACCTTGGCGTGTATGCACAGCCGTGCGCGCATTCGGCAAAGTCACCGAATGAAGCGTGTATTTAAAATAAGAATATTGGTTCACAGAGTCAGTCCAACTGCCAAAAGCAGTCCAAACACCAAATGCAATCCTGCAGCTTTAGCTAAAAACTGATTATAAATTGGACTGGGTTCTGTCTTAAAAACCAAAAAGCAAACTCGCCCTGCCAATGGCAAAGCTAAAAATGGCAGAGCCGCTGCTAGATACAAACCTCGGTTGAGCCAATAAATATTTAGCAAAAACGGCAAAAGACAAAGCAGAGCAATTTCAGTGCGCGCAAAAGTTTTACCAAAACGCACAGCCAAAGTTTTTTTGCCGACCAAAACATCGCCTTCGATATCACGTAAATTATTGATGCAAATCAAAACTGTGGCATGAAATCCAATTTGCAAACCAAGCAAAAGTGCCTCTTCAAGAAGCCCCCCTGTTTGCAAAAACACCAAACCACCCACAGCAATAAGACCAAAAAATATAACAACGAACAAATCTCCCAACCCCAAGTAGGCAAGAGGAAATGGGCCACCTGTGTAGCCATAGCCAAAAAAGAGCGAGAGCAGGCCAATCAAAAGAATCGGCAAGCCACCATGAATTACTAGAGGAATGCCGCAAAGAAGTGCCATTAAAAAACAAAGTCCCGCCATCATCATCACGGTTTTATAAGTAAAAACTCCGCTCTGAGTGACGCGTTGAGGACCGATGCGTTTTTCAGTGTCAGCACCTTTTTTAAAATCAATGGCGTCGTTAACAAAATTAGTTCCGATCTGAATAAAAAAACTAGCCAACAAAGCCAATCCTGAAATCCATATCTGAACCGGAAACCCCAAAGTCTTAACCAGGGCCGTGCCTGCAATTACAGGCACTAAGGCAGCCGTCAAAGTTTTAGGACGAGCTGCCATAACCCAAGACTTAAAATGACTTTGCGAAGCCGCATTCACTCTTAAGTTCATTTATGGCAATCTCGGAAATTTTGAAAAATTAGGTTTGCGCTTTTGCACATAAGCATTGCGACCCTCTTGGGCCTCTTCGCTCATGTAGTACAGCAAAGTCGCATTGCCCGCCAAATCCAAAAGACCCATCTGCCCATCACAATCAGCATTGAGGCAAGATTTCAAACAGCGAAGCGCCATAGGAGAGTGCTGAAGCATCTCTCTGCACCATTTTACGGTCTCAATTTCAAGATCAGCCAATGCCACAACATGATTTACCAAGCCCATGTCCTCGGCTTGCTTAGCATCGTACTGACGGCACAAATACCAAATTTCGCGGGCCTTTTTTTGACCAACGATACGAGCCAAATAACTCGAACCCAAACCGCCATCGAAACTTCCAACTTTAGGACCCGTTTGGCCAAAGCGCGCGTTGTCTGCAGCAATAGTTAGATCACAGACGATGTGCAATACATGTCCTCCGCCGATGGCGTAACCAGCGACCATAGCGACTACTGGCTTAGGAATTTGTCGGATTTGTTTTTGCACATCCAGAATGTTCAGGCGAGGGACTCCGTCTTTACCAACATAGCCAGCGTCGCCGCGAACTTTTTGATCTCCGCCAGAGCAAAATGCCAAGGGACCTTCTCCACACAAAATAATCACACCAATGCTTTGATCTTCGCGCGCGTGGTTGAATGCTTCTTGCAATTCAAAAACAGTTTGTGGTCGAAATGCATTTCGCTTTTCAGGACGATTGATCGTGATTTTTGCAATACCGTCTTCAGTTTTTTCGTATTTCAAATCTTGGAATTTTTTAATTGTCATCCACTTGGCACCTGCTTTGATGACTAATGCCTTGGAGTTTTCCTTAGAAGTCTTTGCAGTTTTTTTTGTTATCGCTTTTGACTTGGCACTCTCATTTACTTTCGCCTTTAAAGGTTTCGCTATCGTCTTAGTCATTTTGATCTCCAAATTGCGCAGCCATTGAGCTGTTTTTTGCAGTGCGTAGTTTATCTCTTCAGTTCTTTCCTTCTAGCAAAGCAAAGGGTACGAGTCGAGCATGACTTTAGATATTGCCATTGGATTTATAGCGGGAGCGGCGGTTGCCGGAACTTTGGTTTATTTGCGCCTTAAAGGGCAATTGCTGGAGCGCACAGCCGAGCTTCAAGTTCTCAGCCATCAAAAGATCGAGACCGATGAAATCAAAGGTCAACTCACCGCACAGTTTGAGCTTTTAGCAGCGAAAATTTTTGAGGATAAATCCACCAAAATTTCAGATCAAAATCTAAAATCCCTGGCTATAGTCTTAGACCCTCTCAAAGAGCGACTCAAAGATTTCGAAAAGCGCATCGAAGAAACCTACTCAGCTGAACGCGCTGAACGCGGCACTCTTCGCGGTGAGCTTTCAAAACTAATGGATCTTAATTCTAAAATGTCTTTAGAGGCCTCAAATTTGACCAAAGCCCTCAAGGGTGATGTCAAAACACAAGGCAACTGGGGCGAGATGATTCTCGAAAATATTCTGGAGCGCTCGGGCCTTCGAAAAGGTGAAGAGTATATTGTCCAGGGCAACGACATGGGACTTAAAAATGATGAGGGCCAAATGATCAAGCCCGACATCATCGTCAACTTACCGGAGAGCAAACAGATTATCGTCGACTCAAAAGTTTCTCTGCTGGCCTATGAGAGTTACGCTCAAGCTGCCAGCATTGAAGAGCAAGAGCGCTTTGGTAAAATGCATGTCGACTCTCTCAAGAAACACATCGACGGACTATCTGCTAAAAAATACTACTCTGCAGAGCAGTTGATCACACCTGACTTTGTGATTTTGTTTATGCCCATCGAGCCAGCATTTGCTTTGGCCTTTCGCCTCAAGCCTGATCTTTTGCAGTATGCCTGGGAGCGAAATATTGCCTTGGTATCGCCCACGACTTTGCTCACCAGCCTGCGCACAGTTTCAGCCATCTGGAAGCAAGAAAACCGCAAGCGCAATGCCGAAGAGATCGCAGCGCGTGGTGGACTCCTCTATGATAAGTTTGCAGGTCTGATTGAAGACTTTATTGAGGTCGGCAAAAAAATTGAGGCCGCTGAAAAAGCACACTTGGCCGTGATGAATAAACTCAATGGCGGCTCCGGAAATTTGATCAGTCAAGTTGAGAAGCTTAAAGAGCTTGGCGCAAAAACCTCAAAAAAATTACCTGAGATTTCAACATGAACTCACGCCTGAGTGGATATCTCAATGAGTATGCAGAATCTCATCAGAATCCTCTCAATAAAAAAATTCATCTTGTTGCCGTTCCGGCCATCGTGTTCAGTTTAGTGGCAATTTTAATGAATCTGCCGACCCCTACCTTCTTTCTGGAAGGTTTGCATTGGGCTCATATTTTTCTTGTTGGAGCCTTGGTATTTTATGCGACGTTGGGTGACTTGCAGGTTTTTTTGGTCAACCTCAATTACATTCTGATCAACCTCGTGCTCACTACCATCTGGAAAAATGAACTGCTCTATCCAGCCATTGGAATTTTTGTGGTAGCTTGGTTCGCTCAATTTTATGGACATCACATCGAAGGCAAGAAGCCTGCGTTTTTTAAAGATCTTTTCTTTTTACTGATTGGCCCGATTTGGGTTTTCATTAATCTTGGAATATTGAAAATAAAAACAAAATAACTAGTGACGCGGCTTAATCACCAACTCTGGATAGCCTGTCTTCGCGTCATGCTCTCTTAAAAACTGCACCTGCTTTTGCTCTAAAATCACAAGCTCACAAGTCGTATGAATCACACACCCCTCAAGAAGGTGGCCTCCACACATAGCTCCCTGCCCATCTGCCAGCGCCAAATGAATATGTAAGCCTGAGACAGACAGCGTGCCTGATAGAGCTACAATCTCAAAGGGGCCGGTTTGTTTGAAGCCCTGTTTTTGATCGGCAAATCGCAAGCATGATTGCGTGAGACTCCCCACACTGCTCACAATTGAGCCCGCCAAAATATTTTCAGTTTTGCAAAATGCAATCAGGCTCAAACGCAAATCCTCGCCTGGCTTCAAGCGAAGATTAAAAATCTTAAAATTCTCGTTCAGCAGGTTACAAACTCGCTTCTGGAGTTGCAGGAAGTTTTACAGCCACATCCAAAGATTGCGACTGAGCTTTGATCGACAACTCTGGGTTTGCCACAACTCGCTGTTGAAGCTTAGCAAAGAGGGGCTCACGAATAGCCAAGTGGTTGTCCTGGAGCACGCACTGACGAGCTATTCGCTGCTCAAGGTTGATGACAACAGGGGCCTTTAAATTAGCCGTCATTTGAGTCGGATCATCGGGAATAGTCACAATTGAAAAAAACCGAGCTTTTTTAAGGTCAGTCATTTTCAAAGACTCTAGATCTGTTTTTGACAAACTTACTTTGTAGCTCTGAGAAAAAAGTTCTGGCTCAAGAACCGGAAACGCAATGGCGCCAGCCTCACAACTTTGCAACCAGGCAAAAATATCGTCATTAGGGTCATCGAGAACTACAAACTTACTCAAATCAGCAAACCCCAGAATACCTTCTGAAAAGGTTATAACATCTGACTCTTCGATCTGAATATTTCCAAAGCGAGTTGTTTTAATTATCACGAAGTCCCCCCATACACTTTGAGTTTGCACTCAGAGGGAAGACACAGCAAGACAAAAAACCGGTTCAAATGTCCGATTAATCAGGCCCTTCGTCTGTGCGTCATAAACGCCGAAAGGCACCAGGGGTGCCAAATCGAGGGCTATGTTTTTAACATTTTGGAGATAGAACGAGTCTGTTCAGAGCTGACCTCTGATGACTCTTTATTTGTATCTTGAATCGAGAGGTAAACTTCTTCGCGATGAATTTTTGTCTCTTTTGGAGCTTCAATTCCTAAACGAACTTGTTTGCCTTTGATCTGAACAACGCGAATTTTGATATGATCATCAATTGCGATGCTTTCGCCTAACTTCCGTGTGAGTACGAGCATTGAAAACCTCTTGTTTTTAGTCTTCCTAATTTAGCGCTTACAAAAAACGCCTGAATCGAAAAACCGTCTGTAGCTCAAGTAACATCCCTGTATCGGTACTTTTTGAACGAACTGTAGCTATTCTTTTTTGAATTGAGAGTCAAGACCAAAGGCCGAAAGACCTATGATATGGGCGGTCGCACTCCCATAAGTCTATATAGCAGCTTTAATTTTGTTAAGTAAATCTAAAGAGAATCGGGCCGCAGACTCAAACTCCTGCGCTATGACTTTTTTGCGAGCAGCTTCAATTGTCACCTTTTCTTCACCCATGCGTACCAAGGTGGCGTCGTCGATAAGCTCACAAAACTGCACAAGCATCGATTCCATCGGAATTTTTTCAGGAATAGGCCTGTTCGGAAAGCCCTTCTGATCTTTTTGCTCATGAGTATTAAAAATAATTTTTTTCAGATGATCGTCTAAGGCAATCTTCCGATTTAAACACAGATTTACACTCAATGTAGGATGAGTATGATAAATTTTTTGCTGATCTTCTGGCCACCGAGCGACTGGGACTAAAGCTCGTTGCTTATCAAAAATTTGTGGACTCATCTCCAAAAGCCCTAAATCAGCAAGCAACGACACAATCATAACTTCTTCAGGCTTACCTATATCTGCCATCAAGCTCAAAAGGCCTGAGTAACAAGCAATCGCAGGTGATCTTTCAATTTTACCAAAATCACTCAGCGCCGAGTTGTTCACGATCAACCAAGCGTCGCCAACTGAAGAAAGCGTCGTTAAAAGATCCGCCGCCAATTTTTTACACTGGTCATAAAGTGCACGGCCCTCTTCAAATGAGGCCATCTCCGACTGATCAATCAATAAAAATACCAAATTTGCATAGCTATGACAAAAATTGAGATACTGAGCTCTGCACCGACTGGCAAGGCCCGCTGCAGACCGATCTACATTTTCAGAGATATATTTTTGATACAAAGGCATTTCTGAGCGAGCGATATAAACTTCTTGGGCTTGCCTTAGCTTTTCAGCTCGCTTCTCATCTAAAACCATTCCCTTTGGAACAAAAGGGACAATTTTTTTATTCAAAGGCATCAAATAATGAAGGGTGCACTCCATCATTGTATTGGGCAAAAACTCTGACCCTTTAACAGCTGCGTAAGCACCACCAATCCATTGGCTGCAGGTGTACTCTAGCTGACTTGTCTCGTAAAAGGCCGCAGAGAAAAGAACAAGACTCGCTCCTGATTTTTTAATAAATTTTGCGTTCTCTGAGCTCATTCGTTTATCAACGACAACCAAAACACGAGCATCTGGCAAAACCTGCTTTACGACTTGAACCATTCCCGCAACTTCGTCAGGCTTTGAAGCCTTCGTCGCAGAAATAAAAACAAGATGAGTTTGTGGCAAATCCGTCTGCTCCATGAGAGCGTCAACAGAATTGAACAGAACAAAATTAAAGTTCATCTTACCTGCAACTTGCTTTGCTCGCTCAATCTCTTCAGCAACATCAGTAACAGTGATAAAATTATTTTGTATCGAACCCATTACTTGATGAAGTCCATCAGGCTGGGCTGAATTACTTTTCCGGAGGTTTCAAGCGTCGCTTTTAAAGTGCTCTCTGACTTTTGCATGTCGCTCACGACTTGAAATAGATCTGCGTCTTCCAAATTAGAAGCCGTTATTTTGTCTTCAACAACTTGCTTTTGCAGAGTTTCGGCGGCTTTATTGACAGCCATTAATCTTGAACCCACCTGTGCCCGTGTGTGAATCACCTGAGTGATGGCTTGATCTAAATTATCGATGGCCTCTTGAACAACAGCTTTATCATTGACCTTAAGACCGACTTCTAGCGACTTGAGTGTCTCTAAAATATTAATACCAGTAGTCTCATAGTCAGTGCCCTTGGGCCCAACACGAGTCGAAGTCCGACTGCCAACTTCTGAAGCCAGACCGCGAACTTGAACTTGATTTTCTTCTTCGCCCTGTTTTTTTTGCTCAAGACGTTCGTTTTCTTTATCTTTGTATTCCTGAAGCTCTTCAGAGTTTTTTGGCGACTCAGCTCGAACTCTAGTGTTTCCATCAGAGCCGATAGATTGACCCATAAACAATTTATCGCCGGTCACATTCATCGCAACAAATCCATCTTTGGTGATTTGGACTTTCATGTCTCCGTCATCACCTGAATAGTTGCCCTGAGGAGTGAAGGGAGCTGACGTGGTTCTGTAACCACCAAAAATATATCTCTCACCTAATTTGCGATTTCCGATTTGAACGGCTTGATTGTAAATCTGCTCGACTTCAAGGGCCGAGATGCGCCGGGTTTCTGGACCACCACCCGGGTCATTGGCCGCCTGAATAGTCAGCTCTTTGGCTCGCATCAGATTTTCTGCCAACTCACTTAAGGATTGATCCGAAGACTCCAAAAAGCCTTTTGCCAAATCAATATTTTTTAGAAATTGCTTGTTCATTTTTTCTTCGGATCTTGCGCCCAACACTCGAGCGGCAGCAATAGGGTCATCCGAAGGCTTATTAATACGCTTTTGCGAAGCCGCTTGATTTTGCAGCTCAGACATCTCCAGACGGTTCTTCTGGAGGTTGGTGGTCACCTGATTGTATCCCATTTTGTCAGTGACTCTCATGGCTTAACTCACATCCTCTTCAAGTTGAGTACGGTGTCAAACATCTCATCTGCTGTCTTAATCAAACGCGCAGACGCATCAAACGACTTTTGATATTCAATCATTTTAACAGTCTCTTCATCTAGACTCACTCCACTCACACTGTCGCGCAATGTACCTAACTGTTGCACGACACCGGCTTGAGACTTTCGACTTTCATTGGCGCGATTTGCAAGGACACCCACTTGGCCAATCTCTGAAGAGTAAAAATCATCGATGGTCGAGTTGCCATCGTCCATCAT
>CANCBY010000095.1 GCA_947374445.1 Pseudobdellovibrionaceae bacterium | reverse complement strand
AGCCAATCCCAAAACCGAAGAAACTTTTCCTAAGTACTCAGAGGATGGACGCACATCAATCAATACCACACCTGGCTCAGACAGCTGAGCACTCATCGATTTTTTTAAAACTTCAGACCGCTCAACTATCAAGGACTCAACAAACTCTGGCTTCCAGATCGCATGAGCCTCATGAGGTGGAGCCTCTTCGCGAGTATTCGGACGATCCAACGAATCAATGTGCATGAACCTCACATTTTTAAGTCCCAAATACATCAAAGTCCAAGCCACTCGCCCTTCTTCGCCAGCGCCTTGGGGACCACGCCCTACAACAATTACTGGTGTTTCAAGGCCAATACCCAAGCGGGCCAAACGGCGCGCGTGAAAGTAAAGATCTTCTTCGAAGAGACCACGAAAAGCTTCTTCTTGCTGGGTGAACTCATCCCAACGAACATTGACCGAGCCGTTGATGTGCGAGATTGCAAAATCAAAAGCAGGCCGCGCATCAATCACGACCGTGTCTTTTGATAGCTCAGAGAGCTTGATTGGCGCCTTTGGGTCTTTCAGTTTTGGTTCAACCGATTGAAAAATTTGAGTCGGCTTTGTCTGACAAGCGGACATAAAACCTAAGACCGCAACTGCAAAAACAAAAAATGCAATCTGAGTGATTTGCCCGCGTTTCATTATGTGATTCTCATCGTTGGAAAGAAAATAATATCGCGAATACTAGGACGATCGGTGAGAATCATCACAATCCTCTCAATACCAAGGCCCACACCACCTGTTGGCGGCATACCCGTATCGATCGCATGCATAAAGTCAGCATCCATCGGATGAGCCTCTTCGTCAGTGGTGCGTTGAGCATCTTGCTCTTTAAGCCTTGCCAGTTGCTCTTCAGGATCGTTTAACTCTGAGTAAGAATTGCCAATTTCCATGCAAGCTGCAAAAGGCTCAAAGCGCTCAACCAAACGAGAGTCTTTGCGGTGAATTTTAGTCAAAGGAGAAATCTCAACCGGATGATCCATCACAAAGGTGGGCTGCCACAAATGTTCTTCGGCCGTAAGCTCAAAAAGCTCCATCAACATTTTTCCGCGAGAGCCAGGCTTCATCGATTTCGATCCGCGCTTTTTGATTTCTTCAAACAGCGACTCGTCCGTCACAGTCTCTGGATTGATGCCGGAGTATTCTTTGATGCCATCAAAAACTGTGAGACGGCGCCAAGGAGGAGTGAAATCAATCTCTTTGCCTTGAAACTGCACCTTGTGAGAGCCCGTGATTTCTTTTGCAAGATCTGACACCAGCTTTTCAAACTGAGTCATCTGGTAGTTATAATCAGTGTAAGCCTCGTACCATTCGATCATAGCAAACTCAGGATTATGAGTGCGATCAATGCCTTCATTCCGGAACATATGTCCTAGATCATAAACTTTTTCAAAACCGCCAACGATCAATCGCTTGAGGTAAAGCTCTGGCGAAATCCGCATAAAAAGCTTCATATCTAAAGCGCGATGATGGGTTGTAAATGGATGAGCCGCAGCTCCGCCGTAAATGGGTTGCAAAATTGGCGTCTCAACTTCGAGAAAACCACGAGAGTCCAAAAAGTTTCTGATAAAGCGAATGATTTTTGAGCGAAGCTCAAACACTCGTCGCGACTCGGGATCTGAGATCAGATCCAAATGTCGATGACGATATTTGATTTCAACATCCGTCACTCCATGAAACTTTTCAGGAAGTGGCTCAAGAGTCTTAGTCAAAATCTTAAACGACTTGCAATGAAGAGAAAGTTCACCTTTTTGAGTTTTGAAAGCATAACCCTCAAGACCGACGATATCTCCCAGATCAATCAGATCAAAAGACTTGCGATCAACTTCAGACAGCTCTTCAACCTTCACATAAACTTGAAGGCTCCCCGACTGATCTTGCACATTGAAAAAACTCGCTTTACCCATATCTCGCTTGGTCATCAATCGACCTGCAATTTTATAATGAGTCTCAGTGAGCTTTTCGCCAGCGACCAAATTCGAGTGGCGCTGAACGATCTCGTTGGTATGAGCGTTGCGATCAAAAGAGTACGGGTAAGGATTGATCCCCGCCTTTTTAAGCTCGTGAAGTTTGCGGCGCTTTTCAGCGCGCAGTGGATTTTCGGAACTTGTATCAACGCTCATGATCGACCTTCTTCTGTTTCTTTAATTAAAGAGCTTTACCTGCGAATGCCTCTTGAACTTTGTGCAAGAGTTCAATGGCTTCTTTTTTCGGTCGCTGAAAGGCATTGCGGCCCATGATCGAACCAAAAGCTCCGCCCTGTGCGAGGTCTTTGACTTCGCTCAAAATCTCTTCCGTGCCTTTAGCTTCGCCACCAGAAAAAATCACGATACGCTTGCCAGCAAATGAACTTTGCACCACGTGACGTGCGCGATCTGCGAGCGTAGTGATTTTAATGCCTTGAGCTTGATAAACTTTTTTAGCAGCTTCTTGCTCGAGATGTGCTGTTGGCGGTTTTACTTTGATGATGTGAGCGCCCAGCTGAGCTGCCACATGCGCAGAATACGCGATCACGTCGATCGCTGTCTCGCCGTCTTTAGAAATTTGTTCGCCACGAGCATAAGACCAAATCACAACTGCAAGACCCGCCTCTTTAGCACGCTTTGAAGCCGCCATGATTTCTTCGTACATCTCTTTGCGCACAGAAGACCCTGGGTAAATTGTAAAACCAATACCCGCACAGCCCAAGCGAAGAGCGTCGTCCACACCTGAAGTCAAAGCCGAGATAGGCGATTTATTTGAGTACAAAGAGTCAGAGTTATTGATTTTCAATATGAGCGGAATCTCACCTGCGAAATCACGAGCGCAAGCTTCAAGAGCACCGAGGGGAGCTGCGTAAGCGTTACAGCCAGATTCGATTGCCAACTCAAAGTGATAAGCGGGATCATAACCATCTGGATTTTTTGCAAAGCTGCGAGCAGGGCCATGTTCGAAACCTTGGTCCACCGGTAAGATCACCATTTTGCCAGTCCCTTTGAGGCGACCGTGATTCATGATGCGTGCAAGGTTGGTGAGAGTTCCGATGTTGTCTGCTCCGTACCAGCTTAGAATTTCGCGTACTCTTGGTGTCATATGGCGTTTGCTCCTTTAAAAAATCTTTCAGCTGCATGCGTGTTTAAATGCGGCTGCAAAGTGAGAATGCTGTGATTAGCAGGCGGTAATGTAGCGAACACACTGTTAGATGGCAACTGAGCGAAATCCTTTGCCTTTTGCATCACAAAAGCCTTAAAGTCCGCTCCAAGTGGGCCTTTCAGCGGCCAAACAGTTCGGACCGCCCAAAAAGTGAGGAATTTTTATGCAAGTCGCTCTTAAAGTCACACCCGAGACAACTCCCAATCCAGCCACAATGAAATTCAATTTGTCCGAGGTTATTGCCGATGGCACTCACGATTTTTTAACAGCGATCGATGCTGAGCGCTCACCTCTTGCGAGCAAAATCTTTGGCTTTCCTTGGACCAGCGGTGTTTTTTTAGGACCAAGTTTTATTTCGGTCACTAAACAAGACTGGGTTGACTGGGAAGTTTTGGCTGAACCTCTAGCAGGGCTTATCCGAGAACATCTTGAGAGTGGCGCGCCAGTTCTGGTCGACATCAAAGCATCGTCTGAATCCGCTGATGATGAACTTGAAACCGACAGCGAGATCATTAAGCAAATCAAACGCATCTTGAAAAACGAAATTCGCCCCGTGGTCGCAATGGATGGTGGAGATGTGGCTTTTGCCAGCTACACCGATGGAGTTTTGGCTCTACAAATGAAAGGGTCTTGTGCTGGATGCCCTTCGAAATCGGCGACATTAAAAGACGGCATCGAAGTGCGCTTTCGCGAAGTTCTTCCTGAGATTAAAGAAGTGATCGCGGTTTAAGCTCGCTAATTTCGTGAATTACAAAATTATTGCTTTAACAACTTTAACCATGATCGCGTTCGCGGCAAATTCGGTGATATGCCGGCTAGCACTGGTTAATCCCTTAAACAGTCCCGTTAGCTTTACATTGATCAGGCTTTTTTCGGGTGCCGTGGTTTTGTTTTACTTCTTCGTTAAAAATTATAAAACATGTAAGGTTAATTTAAATATAAAGACATTTTTGTCTCCAATAATGCTTTCCTCTTATGCGTTCTTTTTTTCTCTTGCTTATGTACAGCTAACAGCCGGTACAGGGGCTCTTATTCTGTTTTCTTGTGTTCAAATGACAATGATGTTTGTTGCGTTCCTACGTGGCCAACAGATGACCCGACAAGAAAAAATCGGTGCCTCATTAGCCGTAGCGGGCTTTTTATATCTATTGATGCCTGGAGTGAGTATGCCACCAATGAGTGCTGCCTTGATGATGGCGGTTGCTGGAATCTCGTGGGGAGTTTATTCATTGATTGGACAACAAGAAGTGAACCCTATTTTTGCAACAGCAAAAAATTTTCTGTTTACTTTGCCGATACTCATATTGCCTAGCATTTTTTTGCCATTCAATCTTTCCATTGAGGGAATTTTCTTAGCCATAGGCTCGGGAGCTGTAACTTCAGGAATGGGCTACGTATTATGGTACTTCGTACTTAAAGAAATTAAAACGAATTCAGCGGCTCTGATTCAGCTCAGTGTTCCGGCATTAGCTGCGTTTGGTGGTATTTTATTTTTAGGCGAGGCTATTAAGATTCGATTAGTCCTCGCAATTATCTTCATTTTTAGCGGAATTTTTTTAAAAATTAAGAAGCTAGATACAAAACCGTATTGATAGGACTCAGGTCAAAAGGCTGTCGATAAATTTGACAATCATGAATCTTTCGCCACGAAAAGCCTCAGATTTACTTGAAATTTACGCTATTAAGGCTCGATAGCTTTTCGCTCCGGGGTAGCTCATGTACACTGCCCAACTATGAAAACACTCACGACAATTCTACTGATAATCTTTCTCGTAAACTCGGCCTTTGCATCTTTGGATCTTGAAGAAAAGATGACAATTGCAAAAGCAAAAGAAACGCTCACTCGAATGTTTGGCCTAAACACCGATGAGATTACTGACAGTTCAAGCTGCGAGCAAATTGATGCCTTCTTGAAAAAGAACGACATTAGAATGTCAGGAATCAACGAACAGATCATCACGGCGAAGCAAGGCATTCTCTGCGAGTCGGAAAAGCCCGCTACTTCAAACTAGGTAGTATCAAACTTATTCTGCCATCATTTTCATGATGGCTTTACTCATCTCGTCAGTTCGCTGACCCAAACCAACAAGCACACCCTTGCGATCTGCTTCAGATCGATTCTGTGACAATTTAAATTTAGCTTCGACTTTTTCAATATGAAATCTGAAAGACACAATAGCTGAGGTCAGAGCTGACTCATTCAAAAGATCATCTGGTAATTCAAAATTCCAAGGGGCTTTTTATCCACTTTCGAAATATTTTACCAGCTGCTTGAGAATTTCAATTTGCCCTTCGAAGTCTTCGACAATTTCGATTTTTCCATGCAGATGAACAACAGCATAATTCCAAGTCGGAACATCAACACCAGAGCGATACCATCGGGGCGTAATGTAGGTATTGGGACCATTGAATATCAGTGTGCAATTAGGATCAGCTAAAAAATGAGACCACTGCGGATTTCTGCGCGCCATATGCCCGATCAATATTTTGTTATCTCCCTCGGAAAAAATCACAGGCAAATGATTTACAAAGGGCCTCTCACCCTTGGTGAATGAAAGTATCGTCGCAAAACTATACTTTTGAATCAGCTCAACGATCTGGGTTTGTTCATTTTCGGAAAAGTGTTCTGGCAAATACATCTAGACAACTCCGATCACTTCAAAAGTTTAGCGATATAGTACTCGTCCTGATATTCGCCATTGATTTTTGCGGCCTGTCGCCGAGTGCCTTCGATTTGAAAGCCTGAACCTTGATACAAACGAACGCCCCGCTCGTTAGCGGTGCGAACATTGGCCTCAATGCGAGTCACTCCAATAGACCTGGCGTGCTGGTCCAAATAAAGCAAAAGTCTTTTGCCCAAGCCTTGCCCCCAGTACTCCTTTAAAACAGTCATTCCAAACTCGCCGACATGCTGAATCCAAGGGTGCTCCGGGTTGTGCATGCGAAAATTAAGAGATCCTACAACTCTATGACTTTCAAAAATTCCAATACTTAGCTGAACTCGATCCTCTAGCTGCGTTCGAAGTCGTTCGGCGGCTTCATCGATCGAAGGGAACTTCATTCCTTGATATTGCATGGTATGCGTCGAATCCAACGGGATTTGCTTTCGATAAACGAGAAAAGCCTCGGCATCAGCAGGAATGAGTGAACGAAACACCAGCCTTATGCCTTTTTCAGTTACGACCTCAAATGCTTCGAGCTTTGCCATTAAACCCGCCCCACACAATCTAAAAGATTTTGCTCAAACTCGGCGAGAGTTCGCACTACATCTTGAGCGAAGCGCATCGAAGGCTCAACAAATTGGTCGTGCATCGGTTTGACTTGCTTTTGAAATTGATTGAGTACGCCCTCTGGTGTGCGACCCCGCTCGGTGACATCGCGTTCAAGACGGCGTTGGTAGCGAATGCTTTCAGGCGTATCGAAAAATAGCCGACCGTCGAGCATGGACCTGACTTCTTCGGAGTGAAAAATCAAAATCCCATCAACGATGATCATTTTTTTTGGTTTCACAGTCACAGTTTTTAAAGGACGGCTATGGGTGGCAAAGTCGTAAGTTGGAATTTCAGTCGAAACGCCGCTCTTGAGCTGCGACAAACAATTAGCCAAAAACTGAAAATCAATGCTGCTCGGATGATCAAAATTAACAGAGCCGCCATCAAAATCGAATTTTTTGGATTGATCGAAATAAAAATTATCTTGATAAACGATCTCGCACTTTTCATCACCTAACAGCCGATGAAGAGCTTTGGCAAAATAAGTTTTACCCGAGCCACTGCCCCCGGCCACTCCTAAAATATAGGGTTTACTTTGTTTGGTAGAGGCGGTCACCTGCATCTCCAAGCCCTGGCACAAGATATCCCAGTTCATTGATTTCAGTTTCGATATTCAATGTGAAAATAACCACGTCTGGATGAAAGTAATGAATTCTGTCGACAGCGACCTGGCTCACCAAGATCGTAAGAACTTTAATCTCTCGAACTTCGTAAGATTTTAAGCGATCAATTGCGGCAATCATCGTATCTGCTGTTGAGACTAAAGGATCACACAAAATGGCCATCTTGCCTTTGATATCTGCCGGCATTTTAAAATAATACTCAACTGTGTTGTGAATAAATTTATCGCGGTAGATTCCGATAAAACCGGCAGAGGCAAAGGGTATCATCGACAAAACCGCGTCCAGCATTCCATTGCCCGCACGCATGATTGAAACCACCACAGGAGGATTGGCAATGCGCTCGACTTTGGTTTTTGCAATAGGAGTCTCGATATGAACTTCGCGCATTTCGCTCCAGCCACGCATCACTTCATGAGCGAGGATGCGACTGATCTCTTTGACGAGATCACGAAACTCAGACGAGCCTGTGGTCTTGTCGCGAAGATAACCCAACTTGTGACGAAGCAGGGGATGATTGATAACTTGAACTTTTGAACTCATATCGACCTCAAATTTATTTTGACCTGACATTTAAAAACTAGACCTAAAACACAAAGCTAAAAAACAGTTCCATCGCTCTTGATATTTAGCGGAGGACCACCACCCGCGCGCTTTTCTTGCGCCCAGGCTCGCCCCGCCCACCACGTTCCGCCCTCAAGAACTTTTGCCAGCGGAAATTCTGAAGGCTTTTTGCCGAGGGCCTTTTGCACTTCAGCACCGATCAAATCGAGAATGTGAACCGTTAACGCTCGCCACTCAATGATCAGCTCTGAGTCGGGCCGCCACTCCTGGCTCGCATGTGTTGGATTGCGAAGTTCCAGAACTCCAGAATCTAAAAGCAATCCACCATTGCGGTACTCAGCAAGACCTGTGAGCCCCTCGACCCCTGTGACCTCAAAGCCCGCTTCAAGAATGGGTTCAATCAAAGAGTAAGTCATCCACTGCGAAAGTTTATGAATTGGCACCAAAGACTCAAAACTGCCAGCCGCCCCTAGTTGCGAGTGAGTCCACACATCGCCCAAGTTGATCTCCCCCGCAGAAAGACGTCCCGGCCAAATGGGGCCAAGACCATCAAGCACGGCTCGCAAAATCGCTGTCGCCGGAATTGTCTTGCCGTGCTTTAATTGTAGGTAATCCAAAATATTTCCAGGTCGTCCGTCTTGAAATATTTTTTTGTTTTTAAGAGCTGCACCCAAATTATTGAGCAAGTGAATGCGACCGCTCACACCCACAAGAGGATTTTTGTCTGTTACCTGAAACCAGTGATTCAAATCTTTTTCGCTCACGGATTGCAGCCCTTGGATATCAGCTCTCAGAGATTTTTTGTCCGAAGACATGACCCCTGAACAAAACATATGAAAGCTCGCAACGCCCAAGCCTTCGGAGCGCGTGATTTTTTTGCCAGAGCTCTCTTCTGAATAGGACCAAGCAGGACCAGAGCCCGCATCTAGAAGAACGGATGTGATCACAAGATCTAGCTTTGCACGGGCTTTTTCGAGAGCTGTGGCCGCCTTAAGATCCGCATCCAGCTGCAAAGTTCGATCAATTCCAGAAGCCCGGAAATGCCCCCATCTTGAGTGAAATGGAAT
>CANCBY010000094.1 GCA_947374445.1 Pseudobdellovibrionaceae bacterium | reverse complement strand
AAGCCTTGGGGTTTTCTCAAATGCATCTGATCGAGCTCGGAGAAAAGTTCAAAGAATCACAGCGCACCACCGCCGGCGCCGACAAATGGATCGAAGTCCAAAAATGGAAGTCCACCGCGGACTGTGTTAAGACACTCAAAAAAAATGGCCATCGTATTGTTGTGACCCATTTAGATTCAACATCAAAGCCTATCTCTGAAGTCGATTTTTCAGTGCCGACAGCTCTTGTGCTTGGGAACGAAAAAGACGGAGTCTCTCCAGAGATGATCGCCGCTGCCGATGAGCGAGTTCTGCTTCCAATGAATGGCTTCGTGCAAAGCTACAACATTTCAGTAGCGGGGGCTTTGTGCTTTTACCATATCTACATGGATCGAGTGCGAAGGCTTGGTAAGAGCGGAAGTTTGTCTTCGCAAGAAATCGAAATTTTACAAGCCGAATATTACTTGCGCTCGCTGGATTCTGCCGAGCATGTTTTGAAAGAACTTAAAGAGCGAAAGGTGATTTCATGAAAAAGTCTGTAACTAAATCAGCCCGAGATTCTAAAGAGTTAAAAAACTTTTCTTTGGGTGAAGCCCAAACTGTTTATCCGCAGACCTATTCACCTCAGGTGTTAGAGGCTTTTGCCAATAAAAATCCAGGCAAAGTAGCTTGGACGAGTTTGATTTGTACAGAGTTTACGTCTCTCTGCCCAAAGACGTCTCAGCCAGACTTTGCAAAAATCTATATCAACTATATCGCCGACCACAAAATGGTCGAGAGCAAGTCGCTCAAACTTTATCTGTTTAGCTTTCGCAATCATGGTGATTTTCATGAGGACTGTGTGCAAAAAATCTGCGATGACCTAACAGTATTGATGAACCCCAAGTATCTTGAAGTGATGGGCGAATTCACTCCTCGTGGTGGCATTGCGATTTATCCATTTGCCCAGTCGTCGCAGAAGAGCTACCGAGCTTTTGCGGAGAAGAGATTGCTAGAGTACGCTCCTGGACGCTACTCGATGCCTTTGTCTAAATTGTATTGATTTAAAGTTTCTTTAAAAATACTGATTTCAAGAGTCGGCTCTCGTGGGCTTTCTCGTAGTCTAAGACTGCGGGAGGACCTTTAACAATCTTGAAGGCCTTCATTTTTTGAATTCGTTTTTCGAGTTCCTCTTGGGTCCATTTTTCAAGGTTGCACGAAAAGATCAACAAGCCGTCGTCACTAAGAACTTCCCAGCAAAGACGAAGTAACTCCTCAAGATTTTTTTCAAGGCTAAAGAGACCTTCTTTGTTTCTTGCAAACGAAGGGGGGTCACAGACAATGATATCAAACTGACGTTTGCGACGGGCCGTGCCCTTGAGAAAAAGAATGGAGTCTTGCTTGAAGAATTCATAGTTCTCTGGCGCAAGTTCGTTGAGTGAAAAATTTTGCTTTCCCCAATCTAAAAACTCGCGGCTCACATCCACGCTGACGACTTCTTTGGCGCCGCCAAGAGCTGCGGCTAAACTAAAACCGCAGGTGTAAGCAAACAGATTTAAGACACGAAGATTTTTTGCGTGATGATAAATGTAATCGCGATTGTTTCTTTGATCTAAAAAGAGTCCATGCGAGAGGCCTCGTTCAGATTCAAAATGAAATTTCATCTGGCCTTCTTGAGCCACCCATAAAGCCGGGCAGTTGTCGGAAGTCCAATCCACCCGCGACAAAGGGTCTTTGCCTCGATTGAGCATTTTGCGCACGCGAAACTCTTTGCCGATCATGTGAGCCAAAAACTCGAAGCGTTCTAGATCAAGAGCTGAAGGATCTTGATCTTTGTACCACGCTCCCCACAGCACAGGTCCCAAGGCCTCCCAGCGAAGCTCAAGATCTTCAGAGTGCGACAAACGCAAAGTTTGCTCGCGGTGACTTAAAAAATGAAAAAGGCGCTGGCGAGTGTCCACACTCATAAGCCATTGAGATAGAACTCGGTCGCGCAATACTCCAAGGCGCTCAAAAATTCTGGGCGGTGGTGCAAAAAAAGCAGGCTCGCCCGGGATCGTCAGCTCCAAGCTGTGCAAGCAAAGGTGAAAAAATTGGCTTCCACCATTTTCGGTGTCTCCTAGAATCGGAAATCCGAGTTCGGACAGATATTTTCGCAGATCAAGCGCGCTTGCGATAGAAGTCTCGGCCTCCCAAAGCTCATAAAAGGGTGAGCGCTTAATGCGAGAAAGTAAAATTTCATGTGGTTTTGCGAGCGAGTATTTAATTTCTTGAGAGCGCCGATCCGTGAGGAACCAAAATTTTTGCTTGATCTGCCCAGACTTGAACATCTGTGCGAGAGCTAGCTTGCGAGATTCATTTTCAGCAAAGACTATAGCGCCAGTCATTCGTGGATCGATTTCATTGGTATGAATGACGGGTAAAAGCTTCTTACCAGAGGCCTCTGAATACACCTCAACAAGCCCTTGCTGGCCCTGAGATGACTTTTGGTTCAAAAAACCAGTCGGTCTATCAATAAAAATGAGCTCTTGGCCCTGCTTGAATTGAAGCTTCATGCTGTCATGAAGCGTTAGCATTCAACAGACTCGTTGTCACTGCATGAAACGGGGATATTATAGTCCCTGAAAGTGAGGTGCGCATGAGCATCCAAGAAAATAAAAAAACGAAGACATCACAAAACCTATTTCAATTTATCTCTTCTGCGGTTGTTGGCCTGGCCTTTGTTGCTGGTCTTTCTGGCTGCGGAGTTCAAGGAATTCCACAAGCAAAAAACAACACAGATGCAGCCCTTGCTGAGATTACTAATCAGTACAAGCGCCGTTCAGATTTGATTCCTAATTTGGTTAACGTAGTCAAAGGCTTTGCAAGTCACGAGAAGGACACTCTTGAAGGAGTTGTCAATGCTCGCGCGAAGGCCACACAGACAACTATTGATCCTTCAAAAATGTCTGTTGAAAAGCTCAAAGAGTTTCAAGCGGCACAAGGTCAGTTGTCGCAAGCTTTGGGGCGTTTGATGATGATCACAGAAAATTATCCGAACCTTAAAGCCGATGCCAACTTCAGAGATCTTCAAGCTCAGCTTGAGGGCACTGAAAATCGTATCACGATCGCACGTCAGCGTTACATTGAGTCAGTGAAAGAGTTTAACAATCTTGTGACTGTTCCGCCGACTTCTTGGACCAATTCGATATTTTATCATCACGAAAAGATGGCTCAATGGGATGTGTCTGAGTCTGAAAAAGGCGTGATCGAAAAAGCTCCTGAGGTTAAATTTTAATTGGGCGTTTTTAAGCTGTCTTTTTTTCTGATCGGATTTTTTTGTTGGGCGCAGGCGGGGGCATTTGTTGTCCCCGAACTCACCGGCCCGGTTGTGGATCAAGCTCAGCTTTTGTCGGGAGGCGAGCAGGCTTCTCTTGAGCGCTTTATTCGCGGCTTTGCTGAAACAGGCAAAGCTCAGATTCAAGTCTTGATCATTCCGACACTTGATGGAACTCCTATCGAGGAAGCTTCGATTCAGATTGTTGATAAGTGGAAGCTCGGAACCAAAAAAGGCGATAACGGAGTTTTGTTTCTCATTGCCGTGCAAGATCGCAAGATGCGCATCGAAGTGGGCCAAGGGCTTGAGGGTGATATCCCCGATGCTTATGCCTCTCAGATCATTCGCGACATAGTCACTCCCTACTTCAAGCTGCAGAAGTACAAAGAGGGCGTCTATGGCGGAGTGATGGCCATCGTTCAGCACATTGACCCCGAGTACAGATCAGCAGAGCGGCCAGCACAGACAACCAGTCGAGGCCGACCCTTGGGCGGAATTCAGCTGCTCGGACTTTTGATTTTATTTATTGTGATCTCAGTCTTGAGCCGTTTCGGTGGTGGGGGCGGTGGCTCTCGCTTCGGCGGCGGGTTTGGTGGTGGCGGCTTCGGAGGAGGCGGTTTTGGCGGTGGATTTGGCGGAAGTGGTGGCGGAGGCGGTTGGTCTGGTGGCGGAGGTGGTTTTAGCGGGGGAGGCTCCAGTGGCAGTTGGTAATGGAACGCCGAAGTGGTTTCCACGAAAAGTTTCGCAAAAAGATCTCGATCTAATTGCCGAAGCGGTTCGCTTGGCAGAAGAAAAAACCACAGGTGAGATCGTACCGATGGTTGTTCGCAGCTCAATAAGCACCGGCCATGTGCCGTTGATTTTAGCGCTGATGTTGTTTGCACTTGGTCTTTTCGTTGAGGTTGAGTTCAATCATGAGATCGCAGGACTTTTGACGATGGCTCCGCAGTGGTTGCTAGCGCCCATCATATTTGTGATCTGCTATTTGGTTTCTTTGCCACTAGCAAAAATTGATATTGTTGCGAGGGTCTTGACCTCAAATCGAGACGAGGCTCACGCAGTTGAAGTCCGCGCTGAAATTGAGTTTCATCGGGGGCAGTATACAAAGACCACAGAGCACACAGCCATTTTAATTTTTGTCTCTCTTCTTGAACGTCGGGCTGTAGTTCTGGCCGACAAATCAATTGCTGACAAAATAGGCAATGAAGAGTGGGCAGAAATCGTGAACTTGCTGTTAGCTGGTCTTAAAAAAGGTGATTTTGTGGGGGGCTGGCAGAGGGCCATAGCTCGTAGCGGGGCTTTGCTTTCAGCGCATTTTCCGGCATCAAAGCACGATAAAAATGAGATCAGCAACCTTTTGGTCATCAAAGAGTGAGCGGACGGGCTGCATGGCGGCCAAAGAGATTGATTTTGGCTTTCTTTTCTTTTAAGGTTTCGGGACTTTAGAATGTTTCTATCGATTAAAAATCGACCGTGCGGCCGTAGCTCAGCTGGATAGAGTACTTGGCTTCGAACCAAGGAGTCGGGAGTTCGAATCTCTCCGGCCGCACCAATTGTCTCATATTGAGGTTTTCTTAAAATACTTTAAATTTTAAAGGCTTAGATTAATAAAGTCTGGGCAAATTCCCCCGCCTTGTTTTTCCAAGGTTTTTCGTGGATAATAAAGTTATGGAAAAACAATCCACTCTCTCTACGAGCATTGATTCTGATCTAAAAAAAGCACTGGCGGCGTTTTGTAAAAAGCGAGGGCTTAAAATTCAAAGCGTCGTTGAAAATGCCATTCGCGAGCAACTCGAAGATGAAATTGATCTTGCTAGTTATGACGAGAGAAAAAACGAAGAAGAAATTTCTCTAGCCGCGGTTCTTAAGAAAATAAAAAAATGAGTTCGAAGGCTTACGAAATCGTTTTTAAAAAGAGCGCCGCTAAAGAGCTCCAAGTGTTACCGCAAAAAATTCAACAAAAGATATTAGACGCTGTTCAGCTTCTTTCTTTAAATCCCTACACTGAACTTCTTCAAATAAAAAAGATGAAGGGTGCAGACTCGCTCTATCGAGTTCGTATTCAAGATTATCGAGTCATCTACCTGATCGAAAATCAAATAATCAAAGTGACCATTATCAAAATTGGTCATCGCAAAGAAATCTATGAGTAGACGAAGTATGCTAATTAAATTCAAGGAAAAATAATCGTAGCGGCAGGGTCCCGTCGCGGGTAAATTTTGTCTGAGATTGTTTATACAACGGGGCGGTATTGGATAATTTTAAGACTTTAATTGAGCAAGTATTTGAAGTTTGCGGGCTAAAGTATTCGCAGCCGAAACCAGAAATTGAAAGCTCAGAGTATCTTGCCTGCAGCTTCAAAGTTAATAGCAAAACCGTGCAATATCGTCATGCCAAAATCACTCCAACCAAGAATGGGCAATTTGTAACTATATGGAAGCGAATAGGCAAAAAACCAATTCAGCCTTATGATAGCTCTGATAGCATCGATTTGTTTGTAGTAACCGTAAAAACAAAAAATCACTTCGGACAGTTTATATTTCCAAAATCGGCATTAATTAAACAAGGTGTATTTTCTATGAATGGCAAAGGCGGTAAGCGAGCTATCCGAGTTTATCCTCCATGGGATAAAGCAGAAAGCAGACAGGCTGAAAAAACACAAAAGTGGCAACTAGAGTTTTTCGTTGAAATACCAAAAAATAAATCAATCGATATTGAAAAGTTTAGATCGCTTTACTCAGCTTAAGCCACGGTCAATTTTCGGCTACTTATCGGTCACTTGTCATTGTCTCGCGGGTCCCAACCAGTTTCAGATCTCCATTTATAGAGGTCCTCTACTTTTGTTCGCGCCCAAGGCGTTCTTCGTAGGAAAATGAGGCTAGATTTGATACTGGGATTATCCTGAAAGCACCTGATATTAATTTTGTGGCCGAGGCGTTCCCAGCCGTAATTTTCTACGAGCGCCGTTACCATCATTTCAAGCGTGATTCCATCTAACTTCATGAGTGGATATTCCCACGCAATGAAATCAAAAGTCCATAATTAGCTGTAATCTTTTGAGCCAAACCAGGGATGCAAGTGATCTCACTATCAGGTCTATGAGAGATGCCCTCAATTTCTCTCCATCGGAAACAAACCTGCCAAAAGCACGCCGACGAATGCTCCTCCCAAGTGGGCTAAGTGACCGATGTGAGAAGTTGCTCCTGAAACAATATGCGAAAAAAATTCTTCACCTACGTTGTAAAATAAAAACATCCAGGCCGGCATCGAATTTTTTACCCTCAAAAAACCCTTAAAGTAAAAATAGTAAGTATGAGAAATGCTGATTCGAGCATGGGGGCAAATGATCAGATAATAGACTTCTAAAGCAAAAATACCACCACTGGCTCCAAGACCCAGTGAGGGCGGTCCAAAAAGCATCATTGCAATATTTCCGGCAATACCACCAATTAAAAAAACAAAAACTAAAAACCAAGGGCCTTTGACATCTTCAATTTTTGAACCAAAGAGAATAAACGGAATAGAATTGCCGATAAGGTGCAACCAATTTGCATGAAAAAAAAGATTGCTCAGTAAGGTCATGCCATAATGTTGCAACGGGAGCTCAGTATTAAAAAGATAACGCTCAATAGTCTCTTGTGAGGCGTGCGAAGTTTTTGCAAGGCAAACCACCATGATTGCCAACATAAATACTGTAACAGCAGGGAATCCTCTCAGGGGCGTTGTGTCCTCTAAATAGAATGGAAACAAACTTCCAACGAAATAGTTTTCATCGATCGTGATTTCAAGTCCCTTTTCTTGACCAGGATTTATCATTTGAGGAAGGCCGCGGTAGGCGTATTGCTTGGCAATATCAATTTCGCCAGCATCGAACCATATGAATTGGCAACGCTCACAGTGATCGATAAAAAATGCTCTGCCATCGACATTTACATTTATCATCGGAGTTCGACATTGAGGACATGCCAGATTCTTATCGCTAGCGACAACTTGTGACCCGGTCTTTGTCATAATGACATCAGCAAGATCTTGCGCTCCTTGAAGCTGCCGAAAGGAATGGGCTGAAATGAACTGGCCATCTTGATGAGGACAAACATAAAATAGCTCACCCGAAGGCAAGCTCATGGCATTCAAACTGGCGTTACAGCGAGGACAGATCATAAAAAATTTTAAATTTGAATTGAATCACTGGCAAGATAGATTCGCTACATGCGGGAAATTGAAGGTTCAACAGGAGTTACTGACCTCTGCAGAGAGCGACTCGTTGATCGATAGTTAATGTGCCTGAGGCGCTATTGATGCAATCGATTCTGGCAAGGGTTCCTTGGTTTGAACATAGTTGCAGATGCATCTACGGTCAATTCATCTCTCGCACAACCAAGCAAAGTAGCCTGCAGTAATAGTTGTTGCTCCGGCGATAGGCACGTTGGATCCAGTATTAAGGAGTCGCGAACTTTGCGGCTCTTCAAGAATACCCTTGCGCCCTCTGCTGTTCTTTTGATCAAATAAGGCCACAAATCAAAATTTCTTCAGGAGGAAGAATCTATGAAACGGACTTCTCGAGCGTCAGCTCTTTTGCTTTCACTAACTATCAACTCATTGTCGATCAATTCAATGGCATGCACCGTCGCTGGCGGCCCAGGTTTTATGCCTGACAACGACATGCGCATCAGCCAATTTTCGACCGAAGGTGTGAGTGATATTTCGGAGAGCCAATTTAAGGACATTTTAAAAAGAGTGGGCGATTTTTACTCTCCCATCGTTAAGAAAAAGGGCGGTAACCTCAATATTTTTGGTGATTGGAAGTCAGCAACCGTCAATGCATATGCTGTTCGCTCAGGAACCACTTGGATCGTTAATATTTATGGCGGTTTAGCTCGCCATCCGCAGATGACAGAAGACGGTGTGATGTTGGTGGTCTGCCATGAGTTGGGTCACCACTTGGGCGGAGCACCTAAAAAAGCACGATCGATGGGTAATCTGAGCCGATGGGCATCGAATGAAGGCGAGGCCGATTACTGGGGTTCAATGAAATGCCTCCGTCGCATTCTACAGACAGAAGATAATGTCACATATATGACTTCTCGCTTGGTGAACCCAACTGCAAAAGCAAAATGTGATGCGACCTATCGCGACGATCAAGAGAGAGCCTTGTGTGCACGTATTGCCAATGCCTCTGAGTCTTTGGCAAAAGTGCTGTCGCAAGCAGATGACAAAGTGGCTTTTGAAACTCCGGATGCTTCGGTAGTCAAAAAAACTTTTGATGAACATCCTAAAGCTCAATGCCGACTAGATACTTATTTCCAAGCCAATCTGTGCACGCGAAATGTTTTGGACGAGGTCAGTGATTCTGATCCTGCCAAAGGAGTTTGCACTGTGGCTGACAAATTCGAACAGGGGATCCGCCCTCTTTGCTGGTACAAGCCTGCGAAGAATGAACTATAGAAACTCAAAGCGAACGTCTTAGTTTGAATATGAAAAGTTCCTCCAATTCGTCATCTGCAGCCGGTCGGCAAATGTCATTCTTAGCAAAGCTCGAAAATTGGGCTGAGGGAATGGATTATTGTGCGGTCGCTGTTCCTACTAAAATCACTGAGGCTTTGGGCACTAAAGGCCCTGTCTTGGTGATGGCACGTGTGA
>CANCBY010000093.1 GCA_947374445.1 Pseudobdellovibrionaceae bacterium | reverse complement strand
TGTTTAAAAAACACTCCAAGCCCCGCACCCAAACCAAAATAAAGAGGAAAGTGACTCTCCCACATTGGAAAAGTCCACAAAGGCATCAAGCTCAATTTTAATAACTGCTGATCATCAATTTTAAATTCAGAGAACTCACCGCGAAAATTCACATCAATCGCGTTCCACTGATCAAAAAGATAAGTTACACCATAGGTGGCACTGCCCACTTTTGTGCGTTTATCACTGCCTTGCCAAGCATAAGCAACAGAGTCCGTGTAAGGCCCTACCAGAATCATCAACATTCCGTTGTCATGTGCAGAATGCGCCGGCGCCTCAGGGTCTTTTGCCAAATATTTTGAAGCGGCACCTTTGCCTACTTTGTTGCCAACAAGAGGAGCCGACTGAGCCCACAAAGTTGAACTCGCCAGCAAACAAGCTGCAGCCGCTACAAGCATTGATTTTCCAAGTGATATTTTGACTAATTTTTCAGCTCTCATATTCAATGACCTACCGCGAAAGAAAACCCTCGTCAATTCAGGATTTTTGCTATTGACCCCCGATAAGGGGCCCCCTACCGTAAGACCATGAAATGTCCTTTCTGCGGTCACAACGAAGATAGAGTTCTCGACACTCGCGAGCAAAAAGATGGTGGAGCTATCCGCCGACGTCGCGAATGCCTTCAATGTAAATCTAGATTTTCAACTGTCGAAGCCTTGAGTTTGGTGTTTCCGTACATCGTCAAAAAAGATGGACGGCGTGAGCCCTACGATCGTGAAAAAGTTTTAAAAGGTGTTCAAGCTGCTTGCCAAAAAAGACCCATCAGCTTGGCGCAACTCGAAGCTCTGGTGGATCGCGTTTCAGTCTGGCTGGTCAACCGTGGAGAAAAAGAACTCCCAGCTCGCCTCATTGGACAAAAAGTAATGCAAGAACTTCGCAGTCTTGATGACGTAGGTTACGTTCGCTTTGCAAGCGTCTACCGTACATTCAAGGACGTTCAAGAATTTGTTGAAACCCTCGAAGACCAAGAGGAGTCGGACGTTGTTGTTTCGGCCTCTCAACTCCCACTAAAAAATGAAAGCTTTCTATGAGACGCGAAGCCCGCGAACTGGCCCTGCAAGTTTTGTTTCAAACTGAATTTAATACACCCGTCAGCACCACGGAAATTTTGGGCCTCTTCGAAGATCACGTCAGCAAAGACATCGTGAGCTATGCCGAAACACTCGTGAATGGCATCATGAAAAATAAAGAAAAGTTAGACTCAATCATTCAAAGCGTCAGTCAACATTGGAAAGTCAGCCGCATGTCATTGGTTGACCGAAATATTTTGCGCATTTCTGTTTTTGAAATGAAGTTTGCTAACGATATCGTGAAGCCAAATATCGCCATCAACGAAGCTGTTGATATTGCAAAAAAATACGGAACAACTGAATCCGGAGCCTTCGTCAACGGAGTCCTTGATCAGGTCAGCAGAGGTCTTTGATGGGCCTTGAAGCTCTCTCTCCTGACCAGGCTTGGAGTGAAGGAGCAGACCTTTGGGTTTTTGCTAATGAGCCCTCGACATTTTTATCTCGTGCAGATTGGCTTTTGAATTTTCAGATCTCAACCTCTCGTATGCATAAGAGCCCATCGCTCAGACCTGAAGCCCTGCAGATCATTGAACAAACAGGTTTGGCTTTGCAGACAAATTTTCTCGCGGCTGAAAAAAAATTACTGATTTCGACTCGTCAATTTGTTCCCGCAAAGTGGGTTCTGGTTATTGATTGCAATCCTCAAGAGTGGATCACCGAAATCCACACGACCTGGAAGTCACTGGCCCGCCCCTCTGTTCGTGCTTTTATGCCGAAAGCACTAGACTCAGCTCAATTTCAAAAAAGCTGGAACAAGCTTAGCAATGAAGAGTGCAGCATTAGCATGATTCCTACTGGCCACTTAAAAAGTATCCATCCTCAAGAGAGCAAGGATTAAAAATGGAGCTCACACAATTTCTTTTGCAGCAAGCCCAAGCCCTTCAAAAGCAACTTCATCAGTTGCTTGAAAAAGCAGACAGCACAATGCCCACTGTCGATCTTCCGTTTGAAGTAACAACTGATCTTTCAAAAATAAACCAGATCGGCGAATTCCTTCCGCAAGACCTTAGCAGCCGAGTTCCGATTGTTTTTACACGCCTTCACCCCTATTTTGATGCTGGGGTTTTGTTTAAGGCTCGAGGCAACTCCTGGTGTCCTCAGTGGGCCTTTCAAAAAGGCTCATGCTTTCAACTTTCAAAACAAGAAACTGAAATCGAGTTTGAGTTCCCCGAACTCAAACTCACAGAGGTCAAGCGCGCAAAATCTCAAGCGGTGATCAATGATTTGGGCCTCGAAGAATATCTTAATAACGACAAAATCTCAGCTCTGGTTTTTAGGCCACATCCAGATTTTTTGTTTCTAGTTCTCTCTGAGCTGGCAGACCCTTGGCTCAAATTGCAAATCGACAAGACTCAAACTAAGGCTCTTAACCTTTTAGCTGATTATTTCTAAATCATCGGACGGGACATTATCCATGGGTGCCGGCACAGTTTATATTTTATCAGATGGAACCGGCGAAACCGCTTCGACCATGATCAGAGCCGCTCTCGTACAGTACGCAGACAAAGAAATTGATTTGGTGCGCTTTAAAAATGTCAGGGCCGAAGCCCAATTAGATCTTATCGTTGATGAAGCTTTCGAACGCAAAGCTGTTGTTGTTTACACTGTTGTCAGCGTCCAGCTCAGAAATAAAATTCGTGAACTGTGTGCAGCCAAAGGCATACCAAGCCATGATTTGCTAGGCCCTCTCTTAGGTTTGTTAGATCAATATTTTGGTGTCGCCACGAACACTCCGCAAGCCGGAATTTTAAGAGCTGTCGATGAAATGTATTTCAAGCGCATTGAGGCGATTGAATACACAGTTAAACACGATGACGGAAAAAGTTTTGCTGAACTTGATAAGGCCGATATTATTTTAGTAGGGATCAGCAGAACCAGTAAAACTCCGCTCTCGATATTTCTTTCGCACAAAGGCTGGAAGGTGGCCAACATCCCGCTTGTGTTAAATACTCCTTTACCTGAAGAGCTCTCAAAAGTAGACCAGCGAAAAGTCGTGGGCCTTATTATTGATATTGATAGCCTTCGCAGAATACGCAAAAACCGATTGGAAAGATTTGGTCAAGATACCGGTGGAGAGTACGCATCACTTTCTCATATCAGCCGCGAGATCGACTATGCTCATGATATTTTCAAACAAAACAAACGCTGGCCTGTTTTCAATGTGACCGAAAGAGCGCTCGAAGAAACCGCGACCGAAATCACTCGCATCATTGCAGCGCGCATGGGTTACCCAGACTCAGCTATTTTCTAGCCTATCTCGAAGAAATCAGCGCTGGTAGAATTCAATAAAAAGGAATTTTATGACCACTGAGCAAACTAAAATCGAGCAAGCCGAAATTCTTCTTCAAACTGGCACCAACGAAATTGAAATTTTTGAATTTGTGCTTGAGAAGCAACGCTATGGCATCAATGCTCTCAAAGTTCGTGAGGTCACTCAGTTTCACTCTGAAAAAGTTCAACACTTGCCCATGATGCCTCACGGAATGATGGGCACCGTGCTTCTAAGAAATCAGGTCACCAACGTGATTGATTTACGTGTTTCGCTTTCTCTTCCTCAGCAAGAAAAAGTGCTACGGCCTATTCTTCTATTTTGCGAGTTCAATCGCCAAATCTTAGGCTTTGTCGTTGACGAAATTATTGGCATAAACCGAGTCAGTTGGTCTCAGGTGCACTCGCCAAGCCCTATCATTAACTCGCCAGCCATCACCGGCGTTGCCATTGTCGGGAACCGCGAAATCACAATGCTGGATTTAGAGTCGATTATTATCTCGATCTATGGTTTTGATCAAAATGCCGAAAGCAAAAATCTTGTGGCCTTCCCTGAAGATTTTAAAATTCTTTTTGCCGAAGACTCTCCACTATTTCGACGTAAAATCACGTGGCTGATGGAAATGATGGGTGCAAAAGATTTTGAAATATTCGAAAACGGCGCCTTACTCTTGGAGCGCTTTACGCAATTGCAATCCACTGGCAAAAAAATTGGCCTGATCCTCACCGATATTGAAATGCCGCAAATGGATGGCTTTTCGTGCTGTAAAAAAATAAAAGTTCTAAGTCCTGAGACACCAGTGATTATTTTTTCATCTCTGATCAATGATCAAATTGGCAGAAAATGCAAAGAGGTTGGCGCCAACGAATCCCTTAACAAAGAAGAATTCAGCCGCCTTCACGAGATTATCGAAAAGTTTTTTTAGGGCTAGCGCTTATCCGCGCTCTTGTTGAAGCAGCGCTTGATAAAAAACATCTGTGATTGATTTGAGAGCCGGATCTTTACGTGAGTAATAGTAAAACTCCGTCTCGTAGCTCATGCCCTTGACATGCACTTGAGTTAGACGCCCCATCTTGACTTGTTTTTTAATCGACAACGATGGCAAAAAGCCCCAGCCCAAACCACTTTCGATCACTCGCTTTAAAGTCCCGACGTTGGTCGATTCAAAAGTTGGAGCCACATTGTATCCAGCATCGAGCAAGGCTTTTTCAAGCTTGCTGTTAAAATCTGGATACTCGCCAGAAAATAGAATGACAGGATATTTTCCGTACTCGCTGATCGAGATCTGTTTAGGAATTTCAACATCTTTGCCAGTGCCCACGAGCCACATCTCTTCTTTGAGCAAGAAAAGCTTTTCGGCCTCAGCAAGCTCAATCCCAAACTGAGTCTCAACATCAGGCAAAATCAAAACATCGAGCATTCCCTTTTTAAAGAGCCGGATCAAATCATCGCCTTTACCATACTCAATTTTTACATTGAGCTGCGGATTGTATTTTAAAAGACGGCTGACGATCGGGCTCATCAACTGGACCCCCATCGAGTTCAAAGTTCCCACTCGCAAGTGGCCCTTCAGCTCAGCCCCCATCGCTTTGACCGCGACTTCGGCTTGTGCTCCCAATTGCAGCATTTTTTTCGAATACTCATAAAGCACTTCGCCCTGCAGAGTAGGCTTGATTTGCCGAACCCCTCTCACAAGTAGGTCGACACCCAAGTCTTCTTCGAGATTGCGAATCTGCTGTGAGATCGCTGGCTGGGTCAAAAAAAGTTTATCAGCAGCGCCGGTCATACTGCCTTCGGCAATCACAGTGACAAAAGATTGGAGTTGGTAAAGATTCATCATATGGGTACAATCATATCCGTGGAGGACTCATGTTCAAGAATTTGTTTTCACTCAATGCTTTTAGCCGTACTTTTGCCTTTGCTCTGGTTTTTGCCTTTGGAGTCCTTGGCGGCTCAATTCCGGCCCAGGCTAAAAACTTTCATAACGCCTACCTTTCATTTGAAATGCCAGACACTTGGAAATGTGTTCTAGAGCACACCGAGTGGGTCTGCCGCAGCGAAATCGACAAAGAATCAAAAGAGGCGATCATCATTTTGACCGCCAAAGAAGTCGGCCCCACAGATTCCTTTGAATCTTATGTTTCTCACTTAGCCGCAGCGCAGAGCACATCTGCAAAACTGGGGGGCATTCCTTCAAAAGTGATCTACGCGCCAAAGCGAGTTCAAATCAATGATCAGCCTTGGGTCGATGGATTGCACTTAGCCTCTGAAATTCCGAACTACTTCACTCGCTACTTAGCGACTATAAAGGATAAAGTTGCAGTTCTAGTCACGTTCAGTGCTCACAAAGACCACTACACAAAATACAGCCAAGATTTTTTTAAAGCCGTACAAAGTCTGCGTGTGATTGCTGCAAAAAATCTTTTGGGCGGAGGGGATAGTCCATTGCGACCTGGTATCGAAACTTTGGGAGCTCCTATCAATGGGGCTATACCAGGCGATATGGCCGGGGCCGACATGCCACCTCCGACAACTCAAGGCGGAGGAAGTGGCAAGACAAAGCTTCTACTTATCGTTTTGGCTTTGATCCTTGCTGGTGGCGCGCTATTTGTTCTCTTCAAGATGAAGAAAAAGTAAGAGCTCGATACAAAAAATTTTTACTCCAATATTTTTGCACGCTCATCCAATAATTTGTTATAGCTTTTTTTTAGCTCAATAGACATAAAACTATTCCTGATAATTTTTTTCATTGCAGGAATAGGCGTCAAAAGTCGCGCAAAACTATTTTCAATAACTTTTTCTGGTATCTGCAAATTTTTGCCTAAAGCAAAAAAGTCTCCTCGTTTAATTTTGGCTTTCTTTCCATTAACAGTCAGCGCCACTTCTTCTTTGTCATCAATGGGCATGAGCTTCGTAGAAATAAGATCATATGCAGGTGATAACACCATTTCGCCTGCATCATTTTGCATTAATGAAAAGTTTTTTAAATGCATGTCCGCATTGCCAGTAAGAAAGCAAAAAATATTTAAATCAAAAAATGTAACTGCATCCAAGCCTGGTTGTGCCGAATACTTAAGAATAATTTTTCCGGCCTTCTCGAGGGAAGTATCATATTTTGATTCAGTCAAAATCTCACTGAGTTGACAAAAATCTTCGACGGCAATTTTTTTGCTCTTTTTACCTCGGTCAAATCGCCTTGTCACATAGGCAAGCTCACCTGATTTGAGTTTAATAAGACAATGCCTAGCCGCTACAAGGCCTGCAATCTGCGCCATATGCATTGTTGCATCTTCCACTACGGACATATCTGGAAACTGATGACTAGGTGGTTTCAAAATAAAGTTTCCCAAAAAATCCACAATCATGATTCTATGTTTTGGATCATTATCTCTTTTTGAAATATTCAATGAAATCTTGGGCTGTACACCTGTAACACCTAAGTGCTGATTGATTGATTTTTTAGCTAAATCTTCAATCTCGTCAATGCCAAAATTTATTTCAGGTGCGTACTCGCTGCCAAATATCTTTTTGCTACAGTAATAATGGTAATCACCATCGTATGCTGATCCCTCAAGAGGCTGATAACATACGAGACATTTTTTCATAACTCATCAGCCTCATCGTTATCATCAGCAACTACACTGACATTGCCGATGCAGTCCTTGCACGCAATGAGCAGCAAGCTCATGCGATCACGTGGATTGATTTTCCAGTTGTCAGTGATTATATTAAGAAGCCAGCCCTCAGGAATAAGTCCATCAAAAAAAGGAATCATTGTTTTTTGTTCAAAGGGCTCTTTTCGAAGTGGCAACGTAAGGCTCACAGGCTTTGATTGAGAAGAGTGCAAATACTCTTCGTCATAAATAAAAGAGTAGAGGCCCTCTCTTTGCTCAATAATTCCAGCAAAGTTTTTTTCAACAAAAACCTTACCCCTTTTTTGAGTGGCCACTATTCAAGCTCCCTTTTGATTGGAATTGGCCCTATCGTATGGCCAAAAAGTCTTAAAACTTGTTCAACCTTATCAAGACGAAGTGTTGGCTTATTGCTTTCCAGTTCCCGAATAAACCTAAGACCAACCCCAGCTCTTTCAGCCAATTCTGGCTGCGTAAGCTTTGCTTGTTTGCGCTTTTTTTTTATAAATTCGCTTATTTGTCTCATGTAATATATTATACCCGATAAGGTACAAATTAAAACATTTATTAAAAAAGTATACCCATTAGGGTACGTTTATTTAAAATTTATCTAATTTATACCCTTTGGGGTATAAATTAAGGTACCTACTCCACTGCCTGTTCAATTTTAACTTCATTTATTGTCTTCAACTGATCAAGCACAGTCGCTTGATCAGCAAACACAACAACTTTAAGATCTTTAGGATTGTAATGACGTTTGATCGCTTCATTCACTTCTTTCAAAGTGATCGCTTTCACGTTCTTTATGAAATCATTCAAATAGCTGTCTGGAATTCCGTAGTAACGAAGAACCATCAAGTTATAAGCCAAACGATCTGAAGTCTCAATGGCTGCCGGGAACTGACCTACTAAGAGGGCTTTTGCTGACTCAAGCTCTTTGCTGCTAATACCATCGTCTGCAAATTTTTTGAACTCACTCAAAGTCTCTTTGATGGCCTGAGCTGTTTTGTCATTGCGAGAAAAAGTGGAAATCTCAAGGCTGCCACGATCTTTGCGCGCATCAAACTGCGACGAAATAGAATACGTTAGCCCCAAGTCATCGCGCACACGTTGATTCAAGCGACTGGCAAAAGCTCCGCCTAATACCACATTGGCCAATCGAAGCTTTAAAAAATCAGGATCATTTCTTTGAATTCCCAAATGGCCCAAGCGAATTTGAGCTTGTTTGAGTCCGGATTTAGAAACTAGGCGCAAATTCTTCATCGAATTTTCCGCAAGTGGAACCACAGCATCTTTTTCAAAGTCCTTCGACTGCCAAGATTGAAATGCCGAGCGCACTTGCTTTTTAAAGTTCTCATCCAAGGCGCCAACTACAGCTAAGATAGAATTATTCGGACGATAATATTTAAAGTAATGTTTTATCAAATCAGATTTTGAAATTTTCTTCACTGCTTCAGGAGTCCCCATGACCAAGCGTCCGTAAGGATGCTGAGCAAAAAGAGTCTCATCCAAAAGATGATCTGCATACGCGCTTGGGTTGTCGATCATTCTCTTCAGTGATGAAATTGTTTGTTCTTTTTTTCGCTCAAGTTCTCGTTGCGAGTAGGCAGGGCTTAACATCACGTCTGCAAAAAGGTCTAAAAGTTTTTTGCGTTCAGAAGCCAAACTGCTTGCACCAATCGAAGTTGTCTCATGAGTTACTGACGCATTGATTTCCGTGCCAAGATAAGCAAAGTCATCTGCTAGTCGCAGAGCCGAACGATGAGTTGTGCCATCTTCGAGCAACCAACCTGTCAAATGCCCAAGACCTTCTTGACCTGCTGGATCTTGATTCGATCCGACTTTAACAACCATGCCTAAGCTCACGCGGGGCAAAGTGTCATCTTGGACGAAAATAATTTTTAACCCATTAGGCAAAGTCTCTTCTTGAAAACTTCTAAGTTGAAACTCTTTTTCAGATGAACCACT